>DTTG01000225.1 GCA_012964845.1 Fidelibacterota bacterium | reverse complement strand
CTAGCCTGCACTTCTTCCGTATCATTTTCAACTGGTTTTTCTTCTACTGTTTCTTCTGCATCATCAGAAGCCTTTGTTTCAATAACAGGCTCTTCACTTGTCTGCACTTCTTCCGTTTCTTCAGCTACGGCAGGTGTTTCCTCTTCACTTGGAGAATCATCTACTGCTGCCGCTTCTTGAACATCTTCCTTTACGGGCTCCTCAACTGCATCATCAGTGGATGAAGCTTTACCATCTGCCGATTCTTCGGCTGCAGGAGCTGCGGCGGCTTTTTTCTTGGCAAGTTTTTTCTCTGCTTTTCTTGCTCGTTTTTCCTCTTGCCCCAACTGCCATTCAGTTAATGCAGCTGCAATTTCTTCTTCAGATTTACCTTCCCGCATTAAATGCAATTTATATTGCAGTCCTGTTGAAGTGAATATAGTTCTCACCTTATCAGAAAGCTGTGCTCCCTGCTCCAACCAATGGATTATTCGATCCTCTTTCAATTCTACTGCAACATCCGTTTTGAGTGGATCAAACCATCCCAAACGTTCAATTTCAGGTCCATCGCGTCTGGTTCGTGAATCAATTGCTACGATGCGGTAAAAAGGTCTTTTTACCCGTCCCATTCTTTTAAGTCTAATTTTTACTGCCAAAAATAACTCTCCTATTTTATTCCGAAGGGAAGTTTCATTCCTCCCTTATTTCCAATTTTTTTCATCATTTGCTGCATTTGATGAAACTGCTTTAATAACTGGTTTACTTCCTGTACCGATCTACCGCTGCCACTGGCAATTCGTTTTCGGCGTGAACCATTAATTATTTCCGGGGATAATCGCTCCGCCGGTGTCATAGATTTAATGATGGCATCTGTCCATTTTAATTGTCTATCATCGAATTTCATTTTCCCAAGTTTACCAGCTCCGGGAATCATTTTCAACATTTCAGACATGGAACCCATATTTTGCATCTGATTTAACTGATCTTGAAAATCTACAAGTGTAAACTTATTTTCAATCAGTTTCTTTTGCAGGTCTTCTGCAGTTTCCTCATCAAAAGCTTCTTGCGCTTTTTCAACCAAACTCACCACATCACCCATTCCTAAAATTCGTTTTGCCAATCGATCTGGATGAAAGGGTTCAAAATCTTTCATGCTTTCACCAGTTCCCATAAACTTGATGGGTTTTCCGGTGACTTCTCGAATGGATAATGCTGCACCACCTCTTGAATCTCCATCCATCTTGGTAAGGATTACACCGGTAAGGTCTAACGCATCATTAAACGCAGTTGAGGAGTTTACCGCATCCTGCCCGGTCATACCATCTGCGACATAGAGAATCTCATGAGGTTTTGCAATTTCAACGACTCGTTTTAGTTCAGTCATCAGGTCATCATCTATATGTAGTCGCCCAGCCGTATCAATAATGACCACATCAGAATTAATACTCTCTGCCAGTCCGCCTTTTATCACAGACTCTAAGTCTGCATTATGCTTAGCAAAAACAGGAACCTGTATTTGCTTCCCCAAGACTTCTAACTGATCTATAGCGGCAGGCCGCTGTAAATCTGCAGCGATGAGATAGGGTGTTTTCTGCCATCTCTTTTTCAAAAAACATGCTAGCTTTGAAGCAGTCGTCGTTTTGCCCGACCCCTGTAAACCAGCCAGTAAAATGATAGTTTTTCCAGAAGAACTAAATTGGATACCATCATTTTCTTTTCCAAGGAATGATGTCAATTCATTCATCAGTATCTTGACAAATTGCTGACCGGGGGTTACGGAGGTAAACACATTTTCCCCAGAGGCCTTGTCTTTTACTCGATTGACGAAAGATTTCGCCACTTGAAAATTTACATCTGCTTCTAATAATGCCCGACGAACATCTCTAAGTGCATCAGATATATTCTGGTCAGTTATCTTTCCCTGCCCTTTAATATTCTTAATAATTCGGGCAAACCTGCTGTTAAGCTGTTCAAACATATTTAAATATTAAAATTTAGGTAAAAGCAGAGCCTGTAAAGTTAGATGGATTGAATTTTCTCTTGCAAGTTAAATAGATGGCCAATAAATCAAAAATCACCAGCTGTTCGGCGAACCACCAATTCTTCTACAGTGAAATTACCCGGCGATTGAATGGTATGAACAATAGATTGAGCAAGGGTAGCAGTATCAAGCATTTCTTCCCGGGGGAAATTCACTCCTGCCCCATCCCAAAAGGGAGTATCCACTGCACCGGGATGTATGGAAATCACCTTAATGTTATCTTCCCGTAATTCTTCCCTTAAACTGTCGGCCAATCCCCGCATGCCATATTTACTGGCAACATATGCTGCAGAGTAAGGATAGCCCTTTTTCCCTGCCACTGAATTCATAAAAACCAATATCCCTTTTGACCTCTGTTTCATACCGGGGATAAAGGCTTGACTAACTAAAAAAGATGCTCTCAAATTTACATCCATTTGACTATTCCAGTCTTCTAATGTGGCCTCCTCAATCTTGCAAAACTTTCCAAACCCCGCATTATTGATAACAAGGGAAATATCACCATATTCCAACGCTTCATTTTTCAGGGTATTTATTTGCTCAGGCTGGGAGACATCCGTTGGAACTACTCTGCAGCTCCCTCCCTTTTTTTGGATTTCCTCAGCGATAGCATTTAATTTATCTTCAGATCGTGCCGCTAACACCACTTTATATCCTGCATCCGATAATTGGATAGCCAGCGATTTTCCAACTCCAGAGGAAGCGCCGGTAATGACTGCAGTCTCTGACATCAGGCTGACTTTACGGTTTCAGCAATACCGTTCAAAGCGCTACCGGATTTAAACCAATCAATTTGATTTTGATTGCAGGTATGGTTTACCACTATCTCATGAGAGCTCCCATCAGCATGATGAGCAGTTAATGTGAGCGGTTTTCCAGGCTGAAAATCTGTTAATCCGGTAATATCAAATTGATCATCTTCCAGAATTTTATCATAATCCGACTTATCATTAAATGTGAGAGCAAGCACTCCCTGCTTTTTCAAATTGGTTTCATGGATTCGTGCAAACGATTTTACCAATACTGCCTTTACCCCAACAAAACGAGGCTCCATAGCGGCATGTTCCCGGGATGACCCTTCGCCGTAATTTTCATCACCGATAATAATGGAACTTACTCCTGCTATTCTATAGGCATCAGCAACCATGGGTATTTTATCATATCCACCTGTGAGCTGGTTTTTCACACTATTCACAGTTTCATTAAAATAATTCTCCGCTCCCATTAGTAAATTTCGTGATATGTTTTCCAGATGCCCCCTATACTGCAGCCAGGGTCCTGCCATGGAAATATGATCCGTTGTGCACTTCCCTTTTGCTTTTACTAATAAATGGAGTCCTGTAATATCATTCCCATCCCAGGGGCTAAATCTCACCAATAGCTGAAGTCGATCGGAATCCGGAGCAATCACAATGTCTATATCTATTCCAGATGATTGAGGGGCTTCATAACCTAGATCTTCCACATCAAATCCGTTTTTTGGAAGTTCATCACCAATAGGGGGCTGCAACTTCACTTCCTCACCAATTTCATTAATAAGTGAATCGGTTAAGGGATTAAAAGTCATATCCCCTGCAATTGCCATAGCCGTAACAATTTCCGGGGATCCTACAAAAGCATAGGTATTGGGATTCCCATCATTTCGTTTGGCAAAATTTCTATTAAAAGAAGTGATGATTGAATTTTTTTCTTTCTTTTCAGCTCCAAATCGTGCCCATTGCCCAATGCAGGGTCCACAGGCATTTGCCAGAACCATGCCTCCAATATCTTCAAAAGCCTTCAGTTGCCCATCCCTTTCAATGGTAAACCGGACCTGCTCTGAACCAGGCGTAACCGTAAGCTGAGCCTTTAATTTCAGATTATTCTTAAATGCCTGCCGGGCAACCGAAGCAGCACGATCCATATCTTCATAAGAAGAATTTGTACATGATCCTATGAGCCCTACTTCCATTTTCTTGGGATAGTCATTTTCTTCAACTGCTTTCTTAAATTCAGAAATTGGCCAGGCTTTATCCGGAGTAAAAGGTCCATTCAAATGGGGTTCCAATTCGTCTAAATTAATTTCCACCAATTCATCAAAATATTCTGATGGATTTTTATAGACTTCTGCATCCCCGGTTAAATGGTCAGACACAGCCTCTGCTGCATCTGCCACATCCTGTCTGCCAGTGGCAATGAGATATTCCCGCATTTTGTTTCCATATGCAAATATGGATGTAGTGGCGCCAATTTCTGCACCCATATTACAGATAGTGCCTTTGCCAGTGCAGGATAAGGATTGGGCTCCATCTCCAAAATATTCAATAATTTTGCCTGTTCCCCCTTTAACAGTGAGAATGCCAGCTAATTTTAAAATGATATCCTTTGAGGATGCCCACCCATTCAGGTTTCCAGTGAGGTGTACGCCAATTAATTGGGGGAATTTCAACTCCCAGGGTATACCCACCATAACATCCACCGCATCAGCACCGCCTACTCCAATTGCCACCATTCCCAGCCCCCCAGCATTTACCGTATGTGAATCCGTACCAATCATCATTCCGCCAGGGAAGGCATAATTTTCCAACACAACCTGATGAATTATTCCGGCACCGGGCTTCCAAAATCCAATTCCATATTTATTAGACACGGATGAAAGAAAGTCATATACTTCTGAGTTTACATTATTGGCTGTAATTAAATCTTTTTCGGAACCCAGTTTTGCCTGAATTAAATGGTCACAATGCACCGTTGATGGGACTGCCACCTGATCCTTTCCCGCCAACATGAATTGGAGGAGGGCCATTTGGGCGGTAGCATCCTGCATGGCAACCCGGTCGGGATTAAATTCTACATAATCTACCCCGCGTTTAAATTCAACCAAATCTCCTGAAAGGTGGGCATATAATATTTTTTCGGTATAAGTGAGCGGTCGGTTTACCAACTGTCTCAATTCAGCCATTTTTCCCGGAAGGGATTGATAATATTTTTCTATCCAATCTAAATTGAAAGTCATGCTTGCTCCTGTAAGGTAAAAATTTGAAATGCGGGAATTATCCCGTCTAAAATAGAATCTAAATTTACCACTTTTTTATAATTGGATTCAAACAATAGGGCAGGTTTAAATACTAAATCCACTTTAAATTGACATCTATGTTTTTTCTGCGAAAATACCATTTATTGGCATTTTTAATTTTTATTTCCCTTTGCTTGGGGAAAAACTATAATTTCTCAGCTACACCTGAAAATTTTCCAGAAATAAACTCACTGCATTGGAAACATTCTGCAACGAATACTGCATTGGATATCAATGGAATTGAAATAGATATTATAAATTGGCGCATAGCTGCAGATTCAAAAGAATCAGTAACCGTGGAATTAGTAAACCCTGTTTGGGAGTTTATTAGCTGGAACGATAATAAATTAGTATTGCCCAACATTATTAAAATTAGTAATCCTATAAAATACAGAGGCACC
>DTTG01000224.1 GCA_012964845.1 Fidelibacterota bacterium | reverse complement strand
TGGAATCATCCCATGCATTAGCATTTCTAAAACAAAGGGATAATAATATTAAAAAAGGTGAAAATATAGTTATTTGCCTCTCCGGTAGAGGGGATAAAGATGTGCATACAGTTGCAGATTATTTGGGAAAGAGAATTTGAAGTCAACACTGAGACCACAAAGGACACGGAGTGTTTTGAAAAGGGGAATAATTTAATAGGACCTTCGTACCTCTGTGGTAAAGCTAATACGATGAATAGAATTCAGAAATTATTTCAAGATAGAACTGAGAAGGTTATCCCTTTTATTACTGCAGGGTATCCATCGAAGGATAGAACAGTGGAAATGGTATTTGCAGCAGAGGAATCGGGGGCGGCTATGGTTGAATTGGGAATGCCCTTTTCTGATCCATTAGCTGATGGTCCCATAATTCAGGAAGCTAGTCAAATAGCCATCGATAATGGTGTAAATATACAATGGATATTAGAAGTGACGACCGAAATCCGGAAACAATCCGAAATTCCTCTAGCACTCATGGGTTATATCAATCCTATAATAAAATATGGGACTGATAAATTTATTAAAGACTGCAAAAATGCAGGTGTGGATGGATTGATTATTCCCGACCTCCCGCCAGAAGAAGCAAAAGAAATAGTAAAAATGGCAAAAAAGGCAGGAATTTGTATTATCCTTTTGGTAGCCCCTAATACTGCCGATGAAAGAATTCGAGAAATTTCGAGCATGGCAGGAACATTGATTTATTGTGTAGCTATATTGGGGATTACAGGAGGAGAGGGTGCTCAGGAGAGTGAATTAAAAAAATATTTAAAACGGGTGGAAGAATATAGTAACTGTCCTTTTGTGGTAGGTTTTGGAATTAAAGAAAGGGTTGATGTCATTGAAATAAACAGAATGGCTCATGGCGCTGTTGTAGGATCGGCTATCATTGAGCAATTGAAAAACTCCAATGAACCGATTGCAGCAATTAGAAATTACATACATCAATTAACCAGAGGAATTGAGTGAAAATAGGAATCCAAGGTGGTAAAGGCAGTTTTAGTGAAGAGGCAGCCAAAACATTTGCAAAAAATCATGGATTTGAAGATTATGAAATAGTATATCTAATTTCATCCATGGCAGTTTTAGAGTGCATTGAGTCGGAAAGTGTTCAATTTGGCATCTTTGCCATGGAAAATGCCCAGGGTGGAGTGGTGATAGAGTCTGTAGAGGCTTTGGCTCAACATCGCTGTAAAATACTGGAAATGTTTCATATTCTTGTAAACCAAAATTTATTGGCATTGCCAGGTATTCATGTGGGAGATATAACGGAAATACATTCTCATCAACAGGCTCTAAGGCAATGTAAAGATTATCTGGCTGAACATTTCTGGACTCGTCCCCTGATTGAAGCAGACGACACAGCAGAGGCTGCCCGGCGACTGGGTGAGGGAAAATTACCAGCTACAGCTGGTGTTGTAGGTAGCGATTATTGTGCAGAGCTATATGATTTAAATATTGTTCAGGAAGGAATTCATGATTTAAAAAATAATATAACTTTATTTTTGGGAGTTGAAAAAATGGATAACGATAAATGAAAACAGTAGGTATTATCGGATATGGTCGTTTTGGTCAAGTATTGGCGGATTTATTAAAAAAACAATATGAGGTGAAAGTTTATGATCCTGAAATTAAAGCTGAGGATTTAATTTGCGGCCTGGAAGAAGTTTTGGAATCGGTTTTGGTATTTGTTGCAGTTCCCATAAGGGTATTCGAAGCTGTTATTCAAGAAATATCCCAATATAAGTTATATAACACAACTATTATTGATGTATGTTCTGTGAAGGTCTATCCTGTTGAAATTATGGAAAAATATTTACCGGAACATGTGGGTATTATTGCCTCACATCCTCACTTTGGTCCAGATTCGTACTCTCCATTTAGAGAGTTGAAAACTACCTTGTTTCCCGTTAGAGATAATTATAAACGAATTAAGGAAGTCAAGGCATTTTTTGAAGACAATTCCATCCGGACGGTTGAAATTTCACCAGAGGAACATGATAGAATGGCGGCATCCAGCCAAGGGGTCACCCATTTCATTGGCCGCGTCCTGAATGAAGCGGGGGTGGTATCAACGAAGATTAACACCTTGGGGTTTAATGATTTATTAGGAGTAATAGAACAAACCTGTAATGATAGTTGGGACTTATTTCGGGACCTGCAAAAATATAATCCTTATACCAATGAAATGATAGACAGATTGGTTGAAACAATTGGTAAGTTGCACAAACAAATTAAAGATAATGAGGATTAAAGGTGAAATAAGCCTACCCGGTGACAAATCCATTTCCCATAGGGCGCTTATGTTCGCCTCCTTGACGGATGGAGAGTGTGTTATACACAATATATCCACAGGGGAAGATGTAGAATCAACACGAAAATGCCTAGCGGAATGTGGTATCCAAAGTGTAAAGTCAGGAAATACAGTTCGAATAAAAGGTGGAGTATTTTCTAACCCAGATAAACCCCTCAATTGTGGTAATTCTGGCACTACCATCCGCTTATTAGCAGGATTATTAGCAGGCAAACGGATTACAGCAGAATTTACTGGTGATGATTCACTTGCCAAACGACCCATGAGTCGTATTATTGATCCCCTTACTGAGATGGGAGTGGTAATTGAGTCAATTAATGGACACATCCCCTTCACAATTAAGCCTAAAGAACTAAATGGAATATCATTTGTTCCTTCTGTTGCATCTGCTCAGGTTAAATCCTGTATTATGTTGGCCGGGCTTGGGGCTATTGGACAAACGGTCATTGATGAAAATGTGAAAACACGGGATCATTCTGAGATAATATCGAAGGAATTAGGAGCGCCTGTTTCATCAAATGGGACTATTTCCATAAATCCATTATCTAGACCTTTACAGCCATTTGAAATAAATGTTCCAGGGGACCCTTCCTCAGCGGCATTTTTTGCAGCGGCAGCAGCATTAATTCCGAATTCTTCCATAACCATTAAAAATGTATTGGCAAATCCCACCAGGATAGGCTTTTTCCAAGTGCTTAAGAAAATGGGTGGTGGCGTTGAATGGCAGAATATGCGAAAGGAATGTGGAGAATCTGTAGGAGACGTACATGTTTTCTGGGAACCCTTAAATGGAATTGATATTACTTCAGAATTGGTTCCATCTGTTATTGATGAACTGCCAATAATCGCAGTACTGGCAACTCAGGCTGATGGTCCTACAACAGTTTCCGGAGCTGAAGAGCTTCGTGTGAAAGAATGCGACAGAATTAGAGCCGTCTGCGAAAATTTATTGGCAATGGGTGGGGAAGTAATTGAAAAGAAAGATGGGTTTATTATCAATCAATGTAATACATTGTATAATACAAATATAAAAACCTACCGTGATCACCGCATAGCCATGTCTTTCACAGTTGCCGGGCTGCTTACCGATGCTAGGAATACGTTAGACGATGAGGATTGCATTAATATTTCATTTCCAGAATTCCATAAAGTATTGACACAGGTTATGGGATGAAACAATTTGCAGTCATAGGCAATCCAATTGAGCATAGTTTAAGTCCAGATCTCCATAACTATGTGTATAAGTTGCTTTCCATTAACGCATTATATAAGAAGAAAAAAGTTTTTCATAGTGAATTGTCCCAAATAATGGATGACCTCAGAACTGGTGAGCTTAATGGTGTGAATGTCACCATTCCACATAAAGAAAATGTAATAGAATATCTTGATGAGATAAATCCGAGAGCAAAAACTATTGGTGCAGTGAATGTTATACATAAAAATGGCGACAAACTATTTGGTAATAATACAGATTGGTTCGGCTTCACTAGTGCTTTAAAAAAAAATGGAATTAAAGTTAGTGGTAAAGAGGTAATTGTTTTAGGTGCAGGAGGAACATCAAAATCGATTATATTTTCATTAAAGCAATCTGGTGTAAAAAAAATTGTACTATTAAACCGGACACTTCAGAAAGCCGAAGAATTACAAGACGATTTTGTTTTTCCCTATTCATTAGATGATTCGGTGCAAAAGATAAGAAATGATTCAATCATAATAAATACCACACCGATTGGCATGCAGAATGAACAATGTCCTATTGATTTAGGCTTGCTTCACGAAAATCAAACATTAATTGATGTTATTTATACTCCAATGGAAACGGCTTTTTTAAAATTAGGGAAAAAAATTGGCGCAAAAACTCTTAACGGATTGGACATGTTTATATATCAGGGCTTAACGTCAATGGATTTGTGGTTTGGGGAAGATATTTCAAAGAAGGTAAATTTCACCCAACTAAATACTTATTTAAAGAACAAATTATGCTAACAAGAATAAAATACCTCACAGCCGGTGAATCCCATGGCAAAGGGCTATTGGGAATATTAGACAACATTCCAGCAGGACTGGAAATTACAGAAAATTATATTGCCAAACAGCTTTTCCGCCGTCAGCAGGGACATGGCAGGGGTGGCCGCATGAAAATTGAAAAAGACCGGGCAGAAATTTATACTGGCGTCCGCCATGGTGCTACCCTGGGCTCACCCATTGGGCTGATTCTCCCCAATAAAGACTGGGTAAATTGGATCAAGAAAATGTCCTCTGAACCGGTGGATGAAGAAATAAAAAAAGTCACCCTCCCCAGACCGGGACATGCAGACTTAGCAGGTGTTCAGAAATTTGATTTTGATGATATCCGTAATGTGCTGGAAAGATCTTCTGCCCGTGAAACTGCCATGCGGGTGGCCTTAGCATCCATTTGCAGAAAACTGTTACGCGAGGTGGGCATTGAAGTGGGCAGCCGGGTGACCCAAATTTACAATGTGAAAGATGAAACTCCAATGCCAGAAGGAATATCGCCGGAAGCCCTAAATGAATTAGCAGATAAATCTGTTGTTAGGTGTTTAGACAAAAATGCAGAAACTGAAATGATTGCGGCTATTGATAAAGCCAAGGCGGAGGGTGATTCAGTGGGAGGTATTTTTGAAATTATTGCTACTGGTTTACCATACGGTTTAGGCTCCCACACCCAATGGGACAAAAAATTGCATGCTCGAATAGCTGAGTCCATCATGTCGGTAAATGCCTTCAAAGGCATTGAAATTGGTATGGGATTTGAAGAAGCTGAAAAACTTGGTAGTGAAGTCCATGATGAGATCGGTTGGGATGGCGAGAAATACATCCGCCATTCCAATAATGCCGGTGGTATTGAAGGGGGTATGAGCAATGCCCAGCCCATTGTCATCCGGGCGGTGATGAAACCAATACCCACTCTCATCAAACCCCTGCGCTCAGTGAATATTGAAACAAAGGAAGACAAACTGGCTCACAAGGAACGCACCGATTCCTGCTCTGTACCGGCAGCCTCCATTGTAGCAGAAGCTATGCTCTGTTTTACTCTGGCTGATGCCCTGCTGGAAAAATTTGGTGGTGATACAATGGAGCAGTTGAAAGCGCATATGAAGGTTTC
>DTTG01000223.1 GCA_012964845.1 Fidelibacterota bacterium | reverse complement strand
TAAAGTTCATTAGTGAGACAGTGGACAGAACCTCCACTCAAATGAAACTGAGTAAGGGACACAACAGAATGGGTGATATTATGTTCTATTAAGGCAGTCCTTACTGTTTCAGATTTAAATTCAGCTGCTCCAATTAATTGACCTGGCAATGGCAGACAGTTCACGGCAAAACTCCCCAATTTATCTGTAGTGCCGATGGCTTCTTCCGGTGGAATTTCCAATATGGGAATATTTCGATCATGCGTCAATTTTTTTAACTGATTCATAGATTCCTTTTCTAATAAGGTGGTACATGCAATCAGTAAACAGAGTTGATTATCTGAATTAAATACTGGTGTACAAAGGGTGTCCAAATGAAAGGAATTAGATCGTAAAATCACGAGTTCTTCCACATCTAACAGTTCAGCGGTCTTTTCATTTCCCTTGCGGCTATTTCGAGATTCACCAGCAAATAATATATTTTCATTGGAACAATAATAGAACTCCCCTCCCTCTATAAAATGATCATCATCATTGGGAAGCGTATGAACATTAACATCTTGATCCACTAACCATTCTTCAATTATTTTTACTTCACCTTGACGTTCTTTTTCTCTAAATCGGGCAATTACAACATCACCCCTTTGATTGCCCACATACAGATCTCGTACAAATACAAAATCATGTTTCCATTTATTAGAATTCATACCATCTAATTTTGAAGGAAATGGAATAATATCTAAGGCAAGAGATTTTTCGGTAAGCATTTGAGAAAGAGCCTTCCACTCCCTTTCAAGCAATTCCTGATTTGGTTGGGTACCCAGAACCATGGCAGGATTATCCTCATATTGAGGCGTACCATTTCCCCACCAGGGGTTATTAGGTAATGATGATATAATAATTTTCAAAATGTTATTCTAATGTAAAATGTGGGGGCTGTAATTTTCAATTCTTACGGGCGTATTTAAAAGGGTAAATTGATTACTTGTTAAACCTCGAGCTCCACCATGTACCCTGTGTGCTTGCGCATATTTAATACTGTTCCGTCATCAAAAATTAAGTACTGACCCTTAACCCCCCAGAGCCGGCCAGTAATTTCCTCTAATTTATCGAAGCTAAGAGATTTCACTTTTTCAGGATATTCATTTACGGGGTAATTAATTTCAGTAATGTCATTTTCTTCACTTATATAATTCTGCAGCTCCGAAGGAAGGTGGGCTATCATCTCCCTTTTTGCTACTGTTAAATCCACCCCTTCTATGAGTTGATTTTTCAGCATACGCTGCCAATTGGTACGATCAGATATATGTTCTTTCAAGGCAACTTCTATGAGTCCTGCAATATAGCGGTTGGGAGTTTTCGCCAATTTAATTGCTTGCCAGGCACCCTGGTCAATCCAGCGAGTTGGTATTTGACCTGAGCGTGTTACTCCCACTTTTACACCACTGGAAATTGCCAAATACACAAAATGATCCTGCAGACAATGAGCTTCTGCCCAATCCATATCCCGGGCAATACCATCCTGTGCCTGACACAGTTCGGGTCTGAAAATACATTCAGATGTTTCCGGCGCATTCAGAAAACAGGGGTAACAAAATCCCTGGGCAAAAGATTTATTTGTTTTCCGTCCGCAGACCACACAGTAGATTTCTTTCAGCCATTTGAAAGCAATGTACTTGCCAATAAGATGATTCATATATACTAACTCATCACCAATAGGCAATTCATATTCTATGGGATTTGCTAGTTTAGTTTCCATTTTTAAAAGAGTGCCATTGTATCGCATAGTTAAAATTACAGGATATTTTATTAAAATAATTAAAAATTCCATTTGCTTTATACATTGTCGGTGGATGTAAGTTTTATATATATGGCAACGGATTTACATAATTTAATCATTGTAGAATCACCTTCAAAGGCGAAAACACTGAAACGATTTTTGGGGGACGACTACCAGATTGAAGCTTCGGTAGGGCACATCCGCGACCTCCCTAAAAACGAATTAGGCGTGGATGTAGATAATGGATTTAAACCTACTTATGTTGCATCCAAAGATAAATCAAAAGTAATTACTCAGTTAAAAAAATTACTGAAGAATGCTTCAACTCTATATTTAGCTACTGATCCAGATCGTGAGGGTGAAGCCATTGCCTGGCATCTAATGGAACTTCTGGATCCAAAAATTCCTGTTAAACGATTGGCCTTTCATGAAATTACGAAAACAGCCATTCAAGAATCTTTTGACCATATACGTGATATTGACCAATCCTTAGTAAGCGCACAAGAAGCCAGGCGCATCCTAGATAGGCTATGGGGATATTTGGTTTCAAAAAAATTATGGTTTAATGTAAAAGGAGGTTTATCTGCTGGCCGGGTTCAAAGCCCCGCTGTAAAAATTGTAGTTGACAGAGAAAAAGAACGTGCTAGATTTATTGAAAGTGAATATTGGAGTATTATTACTCAGTTTGACTCAAAAGGAGAATCTTTTGAGGCACGTCTAAAAGCATTAGATGGACAAAAAATTGCTATTGGCAAAGATTTTGACAAAGAAACGGGTAAACTTTCAAAGTCTAATTTATTAGCATTGGATAAGACTAAAGCTGAAAGTTTAGCAGAATCATTTCTAAATTCAGACTGGAAGGTTACCAAAGTTGAGCAGAAACCCGCCAAGCAAAATCCATACCCCCCATTTATTACATCCACCTTACAGCAAGAAGGGGTTCGGAAATTAAGGATGTCCTCTCAACAGGTAATGCGTAACGCACAAAAGCTCTATGAAGAAGGTTACATAACCTATATGCGTACTGATTCTGTGAGTTTATCCAGCGAAGCAATTAATGGATCTCGAAATGCAATTAAATCTTTATTTGGGGCGGAATATCTCCCGGAAACCCCCCCTATATACAAAAGTAAAGTAAAGAATGCCCAGGAAGCACATGAAGCAATTCGGCCAGCGGGAGCTACTTTTAAGAACCCGAAAGATATACAGGGAAAGCTAGATGGTCAAGAATGGAAACTCTATGACATGATTTGGAAACGAACTCTTGCCAGCCAAATGAAATCTGCAAAATTACTTAAAACAAATGTGGAAATTTCTGATGGGAAAGCCATGTTTGATGCTCATGGTAAAGTGATAGAATTCCCGGGATTTTTAAAAGTATATGTTGAAGATATTGATGATCCTAAAAAGGAAAGAGATGACAAAGAATCCATACTTCCTCCCATGCAGGAAGGCGAATCTGTAACTGGAAAAGACTTCACTCCAAACCAGCATTTTACCAAACCATCTCCACGATTTACAGAGGCAACCCTGATAAAAGAGCTTGAGGCCTTGGGTATTGGTAGACCATCAACCTATGCAGCAATTATGGGCAATATCCAAAATCGTGGCTATGCCCGAAAGGTAAACGGTGCGCTCATCCCCACTTTTACAGCCTATGCGGTTATACAATTTTTAGAAAGCAATTTCACCGATATGGTAAACCTTCAATATACTGCCGATTTAGAGAATACGTTGGATGCTATTTCCAGAAATGAAATGAAGTCAGAAGATTTTCTCACCCAATTCTATAAAGGTGAAAATGGGACTGCGGGACTCGAAGCATTATTAGAAAATGAAGTTGATAAAGAAAAATCCCGGACCATCATGGAATTAAAAGATGATTCCGGTAAAACAATTACGGTAAAAATTGGGCGTTATGGAGTATACATCCAGGATGGAGAAACAAATACCACCCTGCCGGATGATTCTATCCCCAGCGAATTAAATTTTAAAAACGCATTGATAAGTCTGCAGAAAAAAGCTGAAGGCCCTACAGAATTATGTAGCCATCCGGACTCAGGTGAACCCGTCCTGTTCAAAGATGGACGCTTTGGACCTTATATTCAATGTGGTGATAAAATGAAATCGTTATTACCGGGGATGACCCAAGCAGAAGTAACCCCGGAGATTGCTCTCAAATTAATTGCACTACCCAAAGATTTGGGCAAACATCCTGAGAGTGGCGATATGGTTAAATCTGATATTGGAAGGTATGGGCCCTATATTCGCTGTGGAAAAACGACCCGAAGTGTTATTGCGCCAGACAGCATTCTTGATCTGAGTCTAAACAGGGCAGTTGAAATATTAGCAACAGAGAAAACAAAAGCGGGTGCTCGGGTTATTAAAGAATTAGGCATTGACCCCAAAACACAAATGGCAATTGAAATAAAAGATGGAAGATACGGAGCCTATGTCACCGATGGAAAAATTAATGCAACCCTCCCCAAGGAAACGACATCAGATGAAGTTACACTGGATATTGCTCTGCAGCTTATAGCAGATAAAAAAGCTAAGGGCCCCTCCAAGCGTCGGTTTAAGAAAAGAAAATAAAATTTTTATTGCGGACACAAGGCATTGGCGTCCATATTCATAGCATCCTAAGTTTTCCACTAATTATTAAGTATATAAAAAGGATTTAAATGGCTGAAAATAATTCCAGTTCTTTAATGGAAAAAGTAATTTCTCTTTCAAAACAGAGAGGCTTTGTATTCCAGAGCAGTGAAATTTATGGCGGATTGAAATCAGCCTATGATTATGGTCCCCTTGGAGTGGAGTTGAAGCGTAATATTATGAACGAATGGTGGCGCTCAATGGTGCATGAACGGGAGGATGTTATCGGAATTGATGCCTCAATCATAATGCATACAAAGGTTTGGCAAGCATCCGGGCATTTGGCAGGATTTTCTGACCCCTTGGTGGACTGCCTAATCAGTAAGGAACGCTTTAGAGCTGATAAAGCCCCTCGACCCCAGCCCAAAGATGAACTTCCTATTGAATGTGCAGATAAAGGACAGGCAAAAACTTATGTGGAGGCTATTCAAAAACGGTTCAATATTGAATTAAAGCGCAATGGAAAAACACTGTATGGTATGAAAGTTATTGATGAAAATACAATGGGATTTTTCCCCGATGATAGTGACAAGCCCACGGAAACATTTCCATATCGGGGCTATGTAAGCCCCACTTTTGGAAGCCCTTTTCTCAGTGATGAACGTCAGTTTAATTTGATGTTCCGCAGCCAGATTGGCCCTATTGATGTTCTGGGTGACATCACTGCCTATGTAGAACAAAACAAAGAATTAGACGGAAAAGAGTTGCGAACAGGCATTGAAGAAATAGTAAAAAAATCAGCAGTGTATCTCCGCCCGGAAACAGCCCAAGCCATGTTTGTACAGTTTCTAAATTGTCAGCAGTCCATGAGCATGAAAGTTCCCTTTGGTATTGCCCAGATGGGAAAGAGTTTTCGGAATGAGGTTACAGTGGAACATTTTATTTTCCGATCCTGCGAGTTTGAGCAAATGGAAATGGAATTTTTTGTAGAGCCCGGAACTCAAAAAGAATGGCTGGACTATTGGCGTGATAGACGCATGGAATGGTGGCAGAAACTGGCAAATGACCCCAGTAAATTTCGATATAGAGCCCATGAAAAAGATGAACTGGCACACTATGCCGATGCCTGTTATGATATTGAATATGAATA
>DTTG01000222.1 GCA_012964845.1 Fidelibacterota bacterium | reverse complement strand
ATCATTAATACTAATTGAAATATAATCTTTAGCCCCTAACTTCCACCTCTTTATTCTTCAAATTTTCTCTTCTTCCCACCTTACTTGAACCTTTAACTTTCGCACCTATGAAATTCTTCATTTTTTCAATTATATTATTTTTTTGTGCTCCTCTTTTTTCTGAAAATATTCCACCTGGTGCCTTCTCTATTACCAGAGTTCATTATGGTGGTGGTGGGGATTGGTACAGCGACCCCGGTTCTCTTCCCAACTTGCTGGAGTACTTGGGTGACCATACAAATATTTCTGTAAACCTATTGGAGAAGAGGGCAAAAATTGGAGATGATGTTTTTAAAAGAAGCAGTTACCTTTATCTCACCGGACACGGAAATATAAAATTCACTGATGAAGAAGCCCAACTCCTCCGAGACCAACTTTTAGCAGGTGCCTTTCTCCATGCTGACGATAATTTTGGAATGGATAAATCATTCCGGCGGGAAATGAAAAAAGTTTTCCCTGAAAAGGACTGGGTGGAGCTCCCCCTTGATCATCCTATCTTTAATATCTACTATAAATTCCCAAATGGTCTGCCCAAGGTTCATGAACATGAGAATAATCGCCCCCAGGCATTAGCGCTTTTTAACGAAGGCAATCTCATGGTTCTTTACACTTTTGAATCAGATTTAGGTGATGGCTGGGAAGATGGCAGAGTTCATAATGATCCTGAAGACATTCGCCAGAGTGCCCTTGAAATGGGAACCAATATCATTCTTTATGCATTAAGCAGATAATGATAAACACTTCCATTACAGAATTTATTTACATCTTTCGGTCACAGCAGGTGAAAAGCAATCTGCATCGAGGATTGGTGCAATTGGCAATTGGAAGTGTCATTTTTCTATTAGCTATGGGTTTATTGGAATCGGTTTTCTATTTTACTATTCCCGTTAGATTGAAAACTGCAGAGTTTTTCTTACTTTTATTTTTCACAGCCATTGCATTTATTTGTTTCCGCTGGTTTTTCCATTATAATTCTCTTTTTAATAATAGTAGTAATGAGTTTCTGGCTCAGAAATTTGAGAAGAGAGAACCCAAAATTGGTGACCGCCTCCTTAATGCACTTCAGTTAGAAAAGTCAATGGGTAGTTTAGATGAAGGGAAAGATTTGGCAGAATATGCCGTTTCTAAATTAAATATAGAATTGAAAGAAATTTCTAGAGAATCTCTTTATGACCCCCTATCACAATCTCTTAAAAAGACTCTCCAGATTACTCTCATTTCTGCAGGTATTATTCTATTACTCTTAATAAATTCCTTACCTCAGGCATTTCTGCGCCTTTCACAACCATCAAAGGATTTTCCTGTTCCCCTGCCCTTTGTCCTGAATTCCATGACGGGCAATATGGAAGTATTAGGTGGAGATACCCTCACCGTTAGCGTGGCAGGTTTTGGAGAATTACCAGATTCAATCCACATTCATTGGAAGGATAAAGACAAATCAGGCACGGCGGCTGTAGCACAGAAAAATGAAATATACCATCATACTTTTACAGGAGTTAAGCGCGATACCCGCTACTGGGCGGAATACAAATCACCAACTTGGTTTTCTGCCTGGGAAAGTATTACAACAAACCCCGACACCATTTTTGTTACAGACCGGCCTATAGTTCAAGAATTACAATTTACCATCCTTCCTCCTACATATACCGGCGAAGATGAATTTCAACATCCCGGGAATATTACTGATATTTCAATTCCGGAAGGAAGCCGAGTTCGCCTCACAGGAAAATCCTCCAAGACTCTTGATTCTGCATGGCTTTTCTTGGATGAAATTCCTAATGTTTTATATGTACAGGAAAATAAACTAAGTGGTACGTTCCACATAAAAAGTAAAACCAATGCTGCAATTTATGTCCAGGATGAAAATGGTGTGCGGAATTTACATCCACCAAATTACCGATTTTCCATTATACCGGATTCACCACCTGATCTCATTGTACAAAATCCCAATCGTAAATTTGAATTGGATGAATCCGACATCATTGGATTTGATATTCAAACCAGTGATGATTACGGGTTTTCAAATGCCTGGATCGAATATCGTATAAAAGCGCCGGATTACCTTGCGCAGGATACCACCTTATATACACGAAATATTGCAGAAATACAACGCGATGTTAAATCCCAACAATTGTACCATGAATGGAATATCTCCGAATTTTCATTGGCGCCTGAGGATGAATTGCATATCCAGGTTATCATTGCAGATAATAATACTCTGTCGGGTCCCTCGCTCACCTACTCACCTATTTTAATTGGGCGGTTCCCATCTCTTGAAGACCTCTTCAAACGCATGGAAGAAGAGGAAGCGGAGGTGGAAGAATACGGAGAGGAAATTCAGATGAATTTGGAGGATGTCCGTGATCTGGTGAAAGAACTAGAATTGGAACTTCTCAAATCTGAAAATGTCAGTTGGGAACAGGAACAGAAGGCTGCTGAAGCATTGGAAAAAATGGATGAAGTATTTGACCAGATTGAACAAATTCAGGAAACCATGCAGAAAATTCAGGAACAGGCTGAACAAAATAATTTAGTAAGTGAAGACTTGGTTGAAAAATTTTCTCAATTTCAGGAATTATTAGATGAGATCATGACGCCTGAAATGTTGGCAGCAATGGAGAAACTACAGGAAGCCATGGAAGAAATGGATCCCCAAAAAATGTTAGATGCCCTGGAAGATTTCGAATTTGACTTGGCAGCCTTTGAAGAACAGCTGGATCGATTTATTGAAATGTTTGAACTGGCACTGGCTGAACAAAAAATGGATGAAGTTGTGAAAAGGCTGGAAAAATTAGCCGAAGAGCAGGAAGCAATTATGGAAGAACTGTCCAAGGATGAGGACCTGGCAACATTGGCATCACGTGAGAGAAGGCAGGAAGAAAGCTTTAAATCATTAGAACAGGCCATGAAAGACGCTGCTAAAGCCATGGAGGCATTATCTCCAGATGCATCCCAGCAACTTTCAGATTTAGCTGAAAGTGAATTAACGGAATCCACAGCTTCAGACTTAAATGAAGCCCGGACCGAAATGCAGAATAATAACTCGTCCGGCGCCAGCCAATCGGGTGGTGAGGCAAGTAGCGGATTAAACGAAATGCTGGAAATTGCCCAGGAAATCCAATCTGAATTTCAGGAAGATACGGTTGATGAAATGCTCAGGAAATTCCTCGCACTCATTCGCAATTTGCTCTACATCTCCCAGGCACAGGAAAATTTGGTAAAGGAAACTGAAGGCCTACGGTCACGAAGTCCAAAGTTAATTGAGACTGCCGTTAAACAAGATAAAATTCTCCGGGAGAATCAACAGTTTATGATTCAATTAACAGAATTATCTCGAGAAACTTTTCATATATCACCCGAAATCGCTGGCGCTATCGGCAGAACCAAAACAGCCATGGACCGCACTATTTCTCGATTGGAGCAAAAACAAACGTCATCTGCAAAAAAAGAAATGAAGAAAATTTTAAAGGGGTTGAATGAAATTGCCAAATTACTTTTGGAATCTGCTAATCAAATGCAAATGAGCGGGTCTGGTTCCGGAATGGCTGAGTTTATGGAGCGCATGGAAGAAATGAGTCAGCAGCAACAGGGTATTAATCAGGGGACAATGAACCTTCCACAATTGGGTATGATGGCACAGCAACAAATGATGGAACAGCTTCAGAAACAACAGGAAGAACTAAAAAAACAATTAGAAGAATTATTAGGCGAAAACCCCGGGCAGGAATCAGGCGGCGCTGGAAAAGCAAAAGATGAAATGGAAGAAGTAATCGAAGATTTCCGTCGCAAACAGGTAGATCGCAGAACCCAGGAAAGACAGCAGCGAATTCTATCTAGAATGTTGGACAGCCAAAAGTCCCTCACACAGAAAGATTATTCCGAAAAACGAAAAAGTTCTGATGGTGAAGAATTTATATATTCAGGACCTACCGGTCTCCCAACCGATATGGGTGAACGGGAAATGCTGCTCATTAATGCTATGGAATCTGCCCTGCAGGAAGGTCATTCTCGGGAGTATCAAAATATGATGAAGCAATATTTCAGGAGCCTGCAAGAGGGAGATAAATCGATCAATGAATAAATTTATCAATTTAATTCTGTTTACTTCCCTGGTTTTCTGTCAGAATCAAACTGCCCAGGATGTACTGCAGCAAATTCAGAATAGAGCTCAATCTATTAATAAAAAGAATAATCCTGAACTTGAGGACAAATATTCACAAGCGAAAACATTGGAACGATCCGGTCTGTATGAAGAAGCCCTACTTTTGTATAAAGAAATCAATCGGTCGAATCCGGGAATTTCAAAATATTTTCTTCCGCTGAAAAATTATCTCAAGCAAACCGAAAGTTGGGATTCGCTGATGGTTTACACTCAATCTTTCAGCAATGCCCGGAACAATGATCTACAATCAAAATTAGAATTTCTGGATGTTTATATTTTAATGGAAGCCGAAGATAAATGGGAACCGCTTGCAACAGCTTTGGTGTTGGATTTATCACTCAGTGAAAATTCTATTAAAAATATCCTTCAGCGTTTGGTTAGCTCGGGGAAATTAGATTTTGCATATGGCCTTTTGACTCAGTATCGCAAGATAACAGGAAAGCAGGATTTCTACAGTATTGAACTTGGTTCATATTTGGGAATGCGCATGGCTTATGAAAAATCCGTTCGGGAATATCTATTATTTTTAGAATTTCACCCACAACAGCTGCAAACAATTTCCGATCGTATAATGGTATTCCCTGACGATCCAAAAATTAATGCAGCCCTAAAGGAAGTCCTCCGAGAGTCCCCTTTTAAATCGGCTCAATTTATTCTTGCAGATTTACAATTTAAGTTGAAAGAATTTGATCTTGCCTTTGAAACGCTCATTGCAAACAATGCCAATCATACCATGCTTTTGGATTTTGGTAAAGATCTGTCAGGTGTAAAGGAATACATGCGGGCAAATAAGGTATTCACCCACATAATTAATTCCACAAAAAATGAGCAGATATTGACAAAAACTGTTTTTGAAATTGCAAAGGTATTTGAGTCAAAATTAGTGCTTCCATTGTCAGAGTTACCATTATCAGGGTTTTATCCCAATAATCCATTTTTTTCATCGCCATATGTCCCGGTAAAAGATGAATCTGGATATTCGTTAAAGCAAGCCATGGCAATCTATGATTCATTGAGGGTCTCCAAAAAAAATGCCCAGGCAGCCTATCGTTTGGCAGAAGTTCAGTTCCGGGTATTGGGTGACCTGGATGGTGCTATGTACCTTTACCAGGAAGCGTTAATCTATGGTAATTCAAAAAGTCTGCGAATTGATGCTGGCTTGGGATTGGTAAATATCCATATCGCAAAAGGAGATTTGGAATCTGCAGAAAAAAAATGTGCTGATCTAATTCAAAAAGCACCGGATGTACTGGAATACCAGATTAAATCTGCCCAGATTTTATTTTACCAGGGGGAGTTTGACCAAACTGATGCAAAACTTCATGAAATCGTTGACCAGCTACCCATGGATAATTATTCTGTAAATGATATT
>DTTG01000221.1 GCA_012964845.1 Fidelibacterota bacterium | reverse complement strand
AAGTTCCACGAGTATCACGAATTGAGTCTGCGGACTGATCATCCACATAGGCTTTACCGGCATTAATTAATTGTACGGCATAGTCATAGAGCTGCTGAAAGTAATCGGACGCAAAATACAACCGATCTTCCCAGTCAAAACCCAGCCATTTCACATCCTCAATTATGGATTCAACATACTCCTCTTCTTCCTTCACAGGATTGGTATCATCGAAACGGAGGTTGCACTTTCCGTTTGGGTAATCTTCTGCAATACCAAAATTCAGGCAAATTGATTTTGCATGACCTATATGAAGGTAGCCATTTGGTTCGGGAGGAAATCGAGTGTGAACGCTATTATCCGTTTTTCCCAATACCAGATCTGAGTCAATGATGTCCCGAATAAAATTAGATTGGTGCTCGTTTTCTGTCATTATTTTTAATAATTATACCTTGAAATATCAAACACTAACTATGAGATATCATGGTAAAAGTGGTTTCTAAATATGCAATTTTATCCTATTTACTGCAGTATCCACGTCCAAAATATTAATGAGCAGGGGAATATCTGGTCCATGTGCTGTCCCAAACAATGCCAGTCGTAATGGTGCATAAAGGTCCTTTCCTTTTACACCGGTCGTTTCTCCCGTTTCATTGACCAATGATTTTATCTCTGCTTCGGTCCACTTCGATAGCCCCGATAATTTTTCAGAGAAATATGTCAATACTTTTTGTGAAGATTCGTTTTGTAATAGATTTTTATCCTCATCTGAATATTGTAATTCAGTATAAAAGGGAATAGAATGTTCTATCATTTCATGGATGGTATCTGCCCGCTTTCGTGCATTTTCTACAACAGCATTAAATTTTCTAACATCTGTAGTTTCCAATCCTTCAGATTTAAAAACAGGTGCAGCATAATTCATAATGGTTTCAATAGGCAGATTTTTTAAATACTGACTATTCATCCATTTTAATTTTTCAATATCAAACACCGCCCCGGATTTATTAATCCGTTTTACTGAAAACTCCTTTTCCAATTCAGAAAGGCTGAAAAGTTCTTGCTCATTTTTTGGGTGCCAGCCTAATAGGGCAACAAAATTAATAAGTGTTTCCGGCAGATAACCCTTGTTCAAATAATCTTCAACGGCTACATCTCCCTGCCGTTTTGAGAGCTTACTTTTATCTGGGTTTAATAATAATGGAAGGTGAATAAACTTTGGCTGTTTCCAATTAAAAAATTGATACAGGAGAACATGTTTGGGTGTGGAGGACAGCCATTCTTCCCCGCGCAGAACATGGGTGATTCCCATTAAATGATCATCCACAACATTGGCAAAATGATAGGTGGGAAATCCATCAGACTTTATTAAAACCTGGTCATCCAATTCTTCACATCGAATGGCAACACGCTCCCGTACCACATCATAAAAAACCACTTCTTCTTCACTTGGTACTTTCATTCGGATCACATGCGGTTCTTTTTCAATCCGTTTCCGCGCTTCTGCTGCATCTAATCTTAAACAATGACGATCATACTTGATAGTATGTTTAGCATCGGATTGTTTTTTTCGTGTTTCTTCCAATTTTTCCGCCGGACAGAAACAGGGGTAGGCATCACCACTATCAAGCAGAAGTTTAATATGTTCATTATAAATTGAGAGTCGTTCAGACTGAAAATAGGGACCACAACCCCCTCCTTGAGTTGGACCTTCGTCAAAGCTAATGTTTAATGCTTCAAATGTAGAAATTAGATTTTCAACCGCATTCTCTACTTTGCGTGATTGGTCCGTGTCCTCTATTCGGAGGACAATTTTGCCATCCACTTTTTTAGCATAGAGGTAATTAAATAGTGCAGTTCGGAGTCCCCCAACATGCAGATGCCCAGTAGGACTGGGGGCGAATCTAACTTTAGCTTTCATTGGAAATAAGAACTACTGCTGTTGCTGCAATTCCCTCACCTTTACCAATATAGCCTAAGTTATCGGTAGTGGTAGCCTTTACAGATATCTGGGCTAAATCTGTAGAAAGTATTTGAGCAATATTTTTTCGCATTCCCAAAATATGGGGGGCTAAAGCAGGTTTTTGAAGTATTATTACAGAATCAACATTATTAACTGAATACCCTTTTTCCTTTATTAGTGAAAAGGCATGTTCTAAGAATTTTCTGCTGTCTGCATCCTTCCAGCGGGCATCATCAGAGGGGAAATGCATTCCAATATCACCCAGAGCTAATGATCCTAATAGGGCATCAACTATGGCATGATACAATACATCACCATCGCTATGCCCCCTTGATCCTTGATGAAATGGAATAGAAACCCCTCCGATAATAAGAGGGGTTCCCGCTTCAAGCTGGTGTACATCAAAACCATTTCCGATGCGTGTAGGCAATGTAAAGAATTATCCTTTCAGAATGTTCTATATTATAATCATGGAATCACCATAAGAATAAAATCTATATTTTTTCTTAATAGCTTCTTTATAGGCTTTCAATATAAAATCCTTTTTTGCGAAAGCTGCCGTTAACATCATAAGCGTAGATTTTGGTTGGTGTAAATTGGTAATAAATTTATCACACATTTTAAATTCATATGGGGGATAGATAAACTTATCAGTCCACCCTTTTCTGGAGGTTATTTGAAATCCAGAAACAACTACCGTCTCAAGCGTTCGTACTGTTGAAGTTCCTACCACGCCCACTAATTTTTTATGAGCCTTAGCCTTATTAATAATTTCAGCCGTTTCCTGGGGAACATGAAAATATTCAGAATCCATTTGGTGTCTGGTTAAATCTTCAACCATAATAGGGCGGAATGTTCCCAACCCAATATGAAGAGTCACATAGGCTAATTTAACGCCTTTTTTTTCCATTTTATTTAATACTGCCTTTGAAAAATGAATCCCCGCAGTAGGTGCTGCAACAGATCCTCTTTCAGAAGCATAAACGGTCTGATAATATTTTTTATCTGATGGAACAGATTCACGATCAATATAAGGCGGTAAAGGTGAATGCCCCACTTTTTCGATGAAGGGATATAAGGATGCAGCGTCCGATTCAAACCGCAATACCCGTCCACCAGAAACCGTATTATCTATAACATCACAAGAAATTTTATTATTAAACCAAAGCTTGTTTCCAATACGGACTTTCCGTGCAGGTTTTACCATTGCCTCCCATAAATCATCTGCCAACTCTCGCAGTAAAAACACCTCTACCCTTGCTCCGGATTTATCCTTATTGGCATACAATCTTGCTGGATACACACGGGTATTATTCATTACCAGCACATCACCCTTATTGAAATAATCCACAACATCTTTAAATTGACGATGTTCAATAGTTTGTTCTGCTCGATTTAATACCATTAGTTTACACTCGTCCCTTTTTTCACAGGGATCCTGGGCAATTAATTTTTCTGGAACTTCTAATTCAAACTCTGATAATCTTGGTGGTTTTTCTACAGACCCAAAAAACATACTCTTCCTTTCATTTAAAATAATTTAACTTGATCATTTTCATCCGGTTTTTCAACATCCAGGTAGGTAAAGGTTTTAGCCAAAGCCTTTCTTCCTCTAGATGTTCTTTGGACAAACCCTTCCTTAATGAGATAGGGTTCATATACTTCTTCAATTGTTCTGGCATCTTCAGAAATTGCCACACCCAGCGATTCCAATCCAACAGGACCTCCATTGAATTTTTCAACCAGAGCTGTGAGAATTCTCCGATCCATATCATCTAATCCATTTTCATCAATTCCCAACCTGTTTAAAGACGATTTGGCTACATCTAAATTGATAACACCGTCAGATTTAATTTGTGCAAAGTCCCGAGCACGGCGCAATATACGATTTGCAATACGTGGTGTCCCCCGGCTGCGGCGGGCAATTTCTACGGCGCCGTCTGCATGTATTTCAATATCCAATATTTTTGAAGACCGGGTAATAATTTCCAATAATTCTTTATCTTCATAAAAATCCAAACGCAGTACCACCCCAAATCGATCCCGCATGGGTGAGGTGAGATTTCCAAGCCGGGTCGTTGCCCCAACCAGTGTAAATGGATTCAAATTTAGCTGAACAGACCGCGCACTGGGTCCTTTATCAAGCATAATATCAATGGTAAAATCTTCCATAGCTGAATAGAGATACTCCTCTACTACGCTGGAAAGACGATGAATTTCATCTATAAAAAATACATCCTGTTTTGAGAAATTGGTTAAAATTCCTGCCAGGTCTCCAGGTCGGTCCATCACCGGTCCCGAAGAAACCTTTATGTTTACGTTCATTTCCCTGGCGATGATGCCAGCCAAAGTCGTTTTTCCAAGTCCCGGAGGTCCAAACAACAGTACATGATCTAAAGCCTCATCTCTTTGAGATGCCGCTTCAATATATACCTTTAAATTTTCTACTGTTTCCTGTTGCCCGATAAAGTCGTCAAAACAGCTTGGACGTAAAGTTTGCTCGACTAATACGTCTTCTTCGAATTTATCTGGTGATGTGATTTGATTGGTGTCTTTGTAGGATTCTATCATAATGCCTAGCCTGTAATTTACAAAAATTTAAACCCTGGTGGTTAGTATTGAATGAAGTTAGGGAATAGTTTTATAAAATTTTGGCATTAATTGTTCAGGATATACTCGATAATCTTTTGGGCAATTCTATCTTTGCGGTCTTTTTTTAATTCAATTTGATTTCCAGATTTACTGAAAATTGTAACACGATTGGTTGAAGATTCAAAGCCGGCCCCCTCTTCATTTGCATAATTGAGAACAATAAAATCAGCTCCCTTTTCCACCAATTTCCTCTGTGCTTCAGATTCTCCGTCATGGGTTTCCAAAGCAAAAGCGATGACTTTACCTTTTGTTTTCCCTTTAATAGATTTTAGAATATCTAGTGCCGGTTTGAGCTCGATGGATTTATTTTCACTGGTTCGTTTTATCTTTTGATCTGCAGGGTTTACAGGGGAATAATCTGCAACAGCAGCCACCATAAACAGATAGTCAGCATCATTGCAATTTGCCTGTATGGAAACGGCCATTTCTTCTGCTGTTTCCACATAAATCATTTCAATTTCCGGGATTGGTGAAAGTGATACGGGACCAGAAATTAAGATTACCGATGCACCCATATCTCTTGCTTTTTCAGCCAAGGCGTATCCCATTTTCCCACTGGATCGATTTGAAATAAAACGCACAGGGTCAATGGCCTCACGGGTTGGTCCTGCAGTCACCAATATTGTTTTTCCTGCCAATGGTAATGGCATCTCAAATAAATTACGAATACCATTCATGATGTCAATAATTTTCGGCAGTCGCCCTTCTCCCTCATGCAGGCTGGCAAGCTGACCTTCTTCAGGGTCTAAAACTATACTACCTTTTTTTCTCAGTTTTTCTACCGCTTCCATAGTGGCGGGATTTTGCCACATTCGAAAATTCATCGCTGGGACAAACAGGGTTGGCTGCTCACAAACAGAAAGGGTAGTGCTTACCACATCATCTGCAACTCCGTTGGCTGCTTTACAGATTGTATTTGCAGTTGCCGGCACCACCACAATGGCATCTAATTCAATAGCCATTTCTATATGCTCCAGCCCAGCTTTAG
>DTTG01000220.1 GCA_012964845.1 Fidelibacterota bacterium | reverse complement strand
TTGTCGAGGCGAGAGGATTTGAACCTCCGACCCCTGCGTCCCGAACGCAGTGCGCTACCGGACTGCGCTACGCCTCGATATTATGGTAAAATTAACAGGAAAATTAATTTTTATCCTATAATAAAAAAGGGGTGGAAAATCCACCCCTTTATGTATCTATTTCAAAAGGTATCTATCCTTCTTCAACTACTTCAAAATCGGCATCTTCTACTTCACCTTCTTTTGTAGTTTTTGAATCTTTTGCAGATGAGGTACCAGTTGATTCAGGCCCCTCTTGAGCAGTTTGTGATTGTTCAGCCTGGTACATCTTTTGAGCCACTGGCTCCCAGGCTTTATTCAGATTTTCAATGGCGGTTTTAATTGCATCAATATCCGAGCCCCCATTTGCCTGCTTTAACTGTTCAACAGCATCTTCAATAGGCTTTTTATCTTCATCAGTGATTTTATCCCCTGCTTCTTTCATTTGATTTTCTGTCTGATAAATCAATTGATCTGCCGTATTATGTATATCTACAGATTCTTTTTTGGCTTCATCATCTTTAGCATGTTTTTCAGCATCGACTTTCATCTTTTCAATCTCATCCTCCGATAATCCACTGGAAGCTTCAATCCTTATAGATTGCTCTTTTCCGGTTGCCTTATCCGAAGCGGACACATTGAGAATACCATTTGCATCAATATCAAAAGTAACTTCAATTTGCGGGGTTCCTCTGGGTGCCGGAGGTATGCCATCTAAATGAAATCGCCCAAGTGATTTATTATCTACAGCCATTGATCTTTCACCTTGCAGAACATGAATTTCTACAGATGGCTGGCTATCGGCTGCAGTAGAAAATATTTGGCTTTTCTTGGCAGGAATAGTAGAGTTTGCCTCAATCAGTGGAGTTGAAACACCCCCTAATGTTTCTATTCCCAATGACAATGGCGTAACATCTAATAGAAGTATATCCTCTACATCACCCGCCATAACTCCACCTTGAATAGCTGCACCAATTGCAACTACTTCATCAGGATTTACTCCTTTATTTGGTTCCTTGGCAAAAATATCTTGTACAATTTTCTGAACCATAGGAATTCGGGTTGATCCGCCAACCAGTATTACTTCATCAATTTCAGAAGCTTTTAAACCTGCATCTTTTATAGCTTTTTCACATGGTTGAATAGTACGATTAATCAACTTTTCAATAAGTGTTTCATATTTTGCCCGTGTTAGACTGATATTCAAATGCCGCGGACCTGATGAATCTGCCGTTATGAATGGTAAATTAATATCCGTTTGTTTTGATGTACTAAGTTCGCACTTAGCTTTCTCAGCCGTTTCCCTTAAACGCTGCAATGCCATTGGGTCTTTGCCAAGGTCAATTCCATCAGATTTATTAAATTCACCAATCAGATAATCCACCAATGCCTGATCAAGATCATCTCCACCAAGATGCGTATCACCATTAGTTGATTTAACTTCAAAGACACCATCACCAAGCTCCAAAATGGAAATATCAAATGTACCTCCGCCAAAATCAAAAACAGCGATTTTTTCATCTTTTTGTTTGTCTAACCCATAGGCAAGAGCTGCTGCTGTAGGCTCATTGATAATTCTGCGTACATTTAATCCTGCTATAGCACCAGCATCCTTGGTTGCCTGTCTTTGTGAATCATTAAAATATGCTGGAACAGTTATAACGGCTTCTGTAACTTTTTCTCCTAAATATTCTTCAGCAGTTTGTTTCAATTTTTGGAGAACCATAGCACCAATTTGTGGCGGGGCGTACTCTTTATCCTGGGCTGTGATTATTACTTCACCGTTTTTACCCTTTATTGTCTTATAGGGCATTTCTGAAATTTCAGTACCAACTTCATCATACATTCGACCTATAAATCGCTTTGATGATGAAATTGTATTTTCTGGATTTGTGACAGCCTGACGTTTTGCTGGCTGCCCAATGAGTGTTTCACCGGCTTTAGTAAAAGCTACTACTGATGGTGTGGTACGACCACCTTCACTATTTGTAATAACAGTGGGACTTCCCCCTTCCATTACAGCCACACATGAATTGGTAGTACCTAAATCAATACCAATAATTTTTGCCATTTCTAACTCCTTTGTATAAATTTAATTGTCAAAATATTACTGGCGAGATTACATCAAGAATAATGCCAATAAATAAAATGCGTCTATATGGCAGAGTTATTAGTTTTCGGAAGGTTCGGTTTCTTTTGACGGTCTTTTACGCTTAGACATTTTTTTCAGTTTTATCGGTTCTTGGGAGAATTCTAATTGTTTATTTTTAGATTTAACTGTAATTATACCATTTTCTGTAAATTCACCAGTGAGAAATTTTGTAGAAATTTCATTTTCTATTTCATTTTGAATCATTCTCCTTAAAGGACGAGCCCCCCATTCTCTATGAGCGCCATCTCGTATAAGAATTTCTTTTGCAGATTTAGTTACCCGTAAAGTATTATTTTTCTTTTCGAGGTTTTCTCTAAGATCATTCAATTGAATATCAATAATAGCTTGGAGATCTTCCTTAAGAAGAGAGTTAAATATTATTACCTCATCAATACGATTTAAGAATTCCGGTATATAATATTTTTTTACTTCCGACATAATGTCTGCATAATGATCATTTTTATTTTCTTCTTTTGTTGTTTTAAATCCCAAAGAGGTTGAGCTTACAGTTTTTGTACCAATATTTGAAGTCATAATTATAATAGTATTTCTGAAATCAATCGTGCGTCCCAGACTATCAGTAATACGACCCTCATCTAAAATCTGTAAGAGTATATTATAAACATCTCTATGCGCTTTTTCAATCTCATCAAAAAGTACAACTGAATAAGGTTTTCTACGAACACGCTCGGTGAGTTGCCCCCCCTCTTCATATCCAACATAGCCAGGAGGCGCACCAATTAACCTGGAAACATTATATCGCTCTACATACTCACTCATATCTATTTTAATAAGAGATTCAGTATTAGAAAATAAATATTCAGCAAGCACCTTTGCTAATTCGGTTTTTCCAACACCAGTAGGTCCAAGAAACATAAATGAACCGATAGGTCTATTAGGATTTTTTAATCCCGCTCTTGCCCTTTGTGTAGCAAGGGTCAATTTTTCGATTGCATCATTTTGACCTACAATACTTTTCTTAAGTTCGTCATTCATATGAAGAAGCTTTTCTGTTTCAGATTCGGCTACTTTTGCTAAAGGAATGCCAGTCACCATTGATACAATATCTGCAACATCTTCTTCAGTAACCTTTGGACGAGATGATTTTTCCGAACTATCCCATTTTTCCTGGGCAACTTTGAGCTTGGCAATCATTCTTCTCTCTTTGTCCCGCATTTCTGCAGCTTGCTCAAATTTCTGTTTTGCAATTACAGACTCTTTCTTTTTCCTGAGTGCGGAGATATTTTTTTCCAATTTCACAATTTCGTCTGGTACATGAATATTATGAATATGGACATGAGAGCCTACCTCATCCATAACATCAATTGCTTTATCTGGAAGGTATTTGTCGGAAATATATCGATCACTTAACTCTACGCATGCCCGAATGGCATTGTCAGATAGTTGAACTTGGTGATGTTCTTCATATTTTTCTTTAATTCCATTTAGAATTTCAATTGTTTCTTCCAAGGATGGTGGATTTACCATAACTTTCTGAAATCGACGTTCCAATGCTCCATCTTTCTCAATATATTTTCTAAACTCATTTAAAGTGGTTGCACCAATTATTTGAATATCCCCACGTGCCAATGCTGGCTTAAACATATTTGCGGCATCCAGAGAACCAGACGCACCACCAGCACCAACCAAGGTATGCAATTCATCAATAAAAACTATTATTTCGGAACAGGCTTCTAATTCTAGCATCATAGTACGCATTCGCTCTTCAAATTGCCCTCGATATTTTGTGCCTGCTATTAATCCAGCTATATCTAATATGATTACCCGCTGACCCCACAGGATATGTGGAACTGTTTTTTCATAAATACGAAGAGCCAGGCCTTCTACAATTGCTGTTTTCCCAACGCCAGGTTCACCAATTAAAACCGGATTATTTTTCTTTCGTCTGGATAAAATCTGGGCTAGCCGCTCGACTTCAACCTTTCTCCCAATAACGGGGTCTAATTTGCCATCTGAAGCCATTTTTGATAAATCCCTACTGAATATATCCAGAGTAGGTGTGGGCGATTTCTTAGGGGTCTTTTTTTCCTTTTTAACAGGAGATGATGATGTTAATGTACTTAACAGTTCATAATCTACAGAATATGCATTTAAAACCTCTGTAGCTAAGCCCTCATCCTCTCTTGCTAATGCCAGGAGAAGATGCATTTGGTTCGCAACCTCTTCTTTATAATTTTGCGCTTCACTAAAAGTTGTACGCAAAATTCGTTCAGCTCTTCTGGTTAATGGAAGATGACCTAAAGTCATTGTTCCCCCACTGGGCTTGGCCATATCTTCAACCATAACTTTCATTTCCTGGATATCACAGCCAATAGAAATTAGAATATTAGCCGCTTTTCCATTACTGTCTTTTATGATTCCCAGGAGCAGATGCTCAGATCCCACATAGCTATGACCTAATCGTACAGCTTCTTCCTTTGCAAATTTTAATACTCTTTGAACTCCCTTTGAAAAATTTTCCTTCATAATTTTAGTTATATTTCCTTTTTTATTTTTCCATCCTTCAAATACAATACTCTATCAGCAATGTCCAAAATTGACTGATCATGGGTCGCAATAATAAATGACTGTTGATAATTTGCCTTTAATTCAGCCATTAATTTTAACATTTTTTGACTATTTTCTCTATCTAAATTTCCTGTGGGCTCATCTGCCAGTATTAAACATGGCTTATTAACCATTGCTCTCAATACGGCAACACGCTGCCTTTCTCCTCCTGATATTTCATTTGGATAATGATTTATTCTATTTTTCAGGCCAATAATTTCAAGCATATCTATAGTGGCTTTTTGAGGAACATTTGAGAAATTGTGAGCAATCATTTGTGGGATTAATAGATTTTCAAGGATCGTAAATTCAGGGAGGAGATGATGGAATTGAAATATAAACCCCAATTTATGCCTACGAATATTGCTTAAATCTACGGCATTTGTAATAGGTAATTCATCTATTATCAGGTTTCCTGAATAATCTGAGTCTAAAGTACCTAAAATATTGAGAAGCGTTGACTTGCCTGATCCCGACGGTCCTATTAATACAAGAATTTCTCCTTTTTCCACAACAATATTAAGTTTGTTTAGAACTGGAATTGTTTCTTCAGTTTTATAATATGTTTTAGAAATATTATGTGCTTCAAGTATGGGCATTATCTTCTAAATCCTATGGCTTTAATTGGATCAATACGTGCTGCTTTTAACGAAGGATATAAACCTGCTAAAATCAACAGTATGAAAGAAACAGAAAAAATTAAAATGATATAAATATTTTTTAATATTAATGGGAAATCAAAAAATAATCCTCCAGGAAATAGCAAATGTATTAAATTAAACTGGTTATCAAGTTGAATAAATCCCAAAGCCAATAGAATTCCGATTATGCTGCTAATTATTGAAGTTGATATTGCTTGAAAAATA
>DTTG01000219.1:14762-20795 GCA_012964845.1 Fidelibacterota bacterium | reverse complement strand
TTGTTAGAGGGTTTCCCTGCATATGCATAAGAACGATAGGACAATTAAATAATGCCGCGATTCCAAGCATTTCCCCACTTTTTCCACCTCCCGAAATATCATTAATCATATTAAAACCATTTTCCAGAGCAAATTTGCCAACTTGAGGTTTATAGGTATCTATGGAAAGTGTTTGCTTGAAATTAGATACATGTTTGAGAAAATAATTTAATCTATTGAGTTCATCAATTTCAGAAATGGGATTTGCCCCTGGTCTTGAAGATTCAAAGCCTACATCAACAATATCAGCATGTTTGTATTTTTGAAAATCAATTGTACTATTATCAACCAATCGGCTTTCAGCAAAGAATGAATCCGGCGTGGCATTCAGAATACCCATGATTTTAGTGGGATTTTGGAGAGACTCAGACATATCTATGTAGCTGGCTTGGTTATAATTGGTTGAGCACTATCACTGTTTTCAGTTACATTTTCTGTAGTTTTTTTTCGCCGACGAACCCTTTTCTTTTGTTCTTTAGGCTCTATTCTAACTATAGGTTCGCCATTAATAACCTGTTTCATTTCATCACCACTAATGGACTCATATTCAAGTAATGCGTTGGCAATACTTTTTAAATCATCTAAATTTGTTTTTATTAAATTTTCAGCATTATCCTCAGCCTTTTTTACAAATAAAGATATTTCTTCATCTATTATTTGAGAAATTTCATCACTGTAATCTCTTGAATGTGATATTTCTCTTCCTAAAAATATTTCTTCAGATTTTTTACCAAATGTTAATGGGCCAATTCTGTCACTCATCCCCCATTCACAAACCATTTTACGACTTATATCAGTTGCTGTGGCGATATCATTTCCGGCTCCAGTAGATGTATCATTAAATATTATTTTTTCTGCACATCTACCTCCCATTAAAATATCCAATCGTCCTAATAAATAATTTTTTTGGTAATTGTGTTTTTCCTCTTCTGGAATTTGAGCTGTAATACCAAGAGCCATTCCTCTAGGAATTATTGAAATTTTATGTACAGGATCTGCTCCTTCAGTATAATAGGCAACTAGAGCATGTCCGGCTTCATGATAGGCAGTGACTTTCTTTTCTTTAGGAGTAAGGATCATACTCTTTCTTTCAACCCCCATCATTACTTTGTCTTTAGCATCTTCAATATCACTCATAAAGACTTTTTTCTTATTTTTTCGAGCAGCTAATAAAGCAGCCTCATTAAGCAGGTTTTCCAAATCTGCACCTACAAGACCAGGTGTACCCCTTGCTAATACCTTTAAATCAACTGTTTTATCCATGGGGATATTTTTTGAGTGGATTTTAAGAATGGCCTCCCTTCCATCAACGCCAGGGACATCCACAACAATTTGCCTGTCAAATCTTCCAGGACGAAGCAATGCTTTATCCAAAACATCTGGTCTATTTGTGGCAGCCAGAAGAATAACGCTATCATCAGTGTCGAATCCATCCATCTCAACTAATATTTGATTGAGTGTCTGCTCTCTTTCGTCATGTCCTCCACCTAAACCGGCACCTCGATGCCTTCCTACAGCGTCAATTTCATCAATGAATATAATACTGGGGGCATTACGTTTTGCTTGATCAAACAGATCTCTTACCCTGGAAGCTCCAACTCCAACAAACATTTCCACAAATTCGGCACCACTGATAGAAAAAAATGGTACGTTTGCTTCCCCGGAAACCGCTTTGGCAAGAAGGGTCTTTCCCGTTCCGGGAGGACCTAACAACAATGCACCCTTAGGGATTTTTGCTCCTAACTTCTTATATTTCCCCGGGTGTTTTAAAAATTCCACAATTTCCTGCAGCTCAACTTTGGCTTCATCACAGCCTGCTACTTCATTAAAGGAAGTTTTGGGTTTATCTGGAGAAATTATTTTGGCTTTACTTTTAGCAAAATTAAATATTCCATTCTGTCCCCCACCACCCTGCATTTTTCTCATGAGGAAAAACCAAAAGAATATTATCAATAACCAGGGTGAAAATTGAATAATATAATCAAACAAACCCAGAGTCTGTTCTTCAAACCTATAATTTATTCCCTTTTTATTCCATATTTCTGTCATCTCAAGAGTAACTTCAGGGAGAACTGTAGTAAAAGTACTCACTTGTTTTGGTTTATTAATATTACCTGTTTCGATTGTTATCGGCTCTTTAAATGTTCCTTTAAATGTTCTGCCGATTATTCGTCCAGATTCAACCATATCTTGATCAATATAATCCTGGAATTGGGTATAATCAATTGTTTGCGGTTTAAAGTCTGTAGAGAAAAATTGCAATGCAGTAACAGCCATAATAATTATTAATACCCAAATTAATAAATTACCCCCAAGCGTTTTCCAAATATTTTGAGGACTATTTTTCCCTTTTTTGTTTTTCTTATTTTTTTTCACTTTTTATTTACCTTCCTCATTTACTGCATAAATTCCTGGCAATCCTCGATATATTTGTTTTAGATCTAAACCATATCCAACGACAAATCGATCTTCTATACTGAATCCTGTCCAATCAATTTCCAATTCCGTTGAAGCAACATCCGGTTTATATAAAAATGTCGCAAATCGTAAGGATTTGGGAGATGCTTCTTCCATTCGATGTTTCAAAAATTTTAACGATAATCCAGTATCTACAATATCTTCCACAACAATAACATCCCTGTCGGTGATATCTGCACTAATATCTTTTAAAAGTCGAACTGTACCCGAGCTTTTTGTGCCATCTCCGTATGAGTCAATTTTTATAAAATCTACTTCAAATTGGATGTCAAGATGTCTTACTAAATCAGCCATAAATAGAAAAGCACCGTTTAGTACTCCTATAATAATAGGCACTTTCCCTTGATACATTCCAGATATTTCCCTACCAATTTCACCAACTCTTTGTTGAACTGAATCAGGTGAGATAATTTCTTCCAAATTATTTCCAGCATATGGAAACCCTTCGGGTATTATTATGCTGGTATCCATTTTACAACCTTTCTATGATTACAGGTAAAATCTCCAGGTAATTTAGCATGAGCCAAACCGGGAACCCATACTATATTGTCCATTTTATCAACGACAACAGGCTGAATTAATTTACCTAATTTTGATATTTTATTATTTATAAATAAATTACTTAATAATATATGTTGTGCGGATGTGGAAGTTAGAATCTTGTCGCCCTTTCTCCATCGTCTTAAATACAAGCCGTCCTTTAAAACGTTTTCTGTGAAGGAAAATTCATTTCTATCTTTAGAAAAAACAGGACTATTGCAATTTTTTATCGTAAATAGTGTGTTAAACCATTTTTTATTGGGTGTTAGTTCTGTCTTTATTGGTTCTTCTAATAATTGTAAATAATCTGAAATAAAAAGTATTTCTTCCCTATTTAAAATACAGGTTAGGGGTCCAAGATTGTAAATTGATCCAGTTTTAGAATTTTGTAAATATTTACTGAATTCTATCCAATAATTCCGTGATTTTTCCGGGATGTCAATTTGTAAATAGTTAGATGAGAACCAATAGATAAATATTTTCAGCTTTTCAATTTCAAAATATTTTATTTTTTCTAAATTAACTGAAATGAACTGTTTAGAATATTTTATGTTGAATTTATTATTATTAAATTCAGAGATATAGGAATTCATTTTTACTTGGCTAGCATGAGATTCATTTAAGAGTGTGCTTTCCAATTTAGGATTTGCCTTGATTGCATCTGGTAAAAAAGATTTCCTCACATTATTTCTTCGAAAAGATAAATCATTATTTGAAGGGTCTTCAACCCATGAAAGATTTCTCTCACTTGCAATTTGTCTTATCTCATCTTTTCGCACAGACAATAATGGCCGTCTTATTTTATCTAATTTTTCACGAATCCCTATTTTAGATATCCAATCTGAATTATCCAGCATTTTCATAAATAATGTCTCAATTTGATCATCCAGATGGTGAGCCGTACAAATTATATGGCTATTGATTTTAGCTGTAATGGCATTTAATTCAGAATATCTTTTTTTCCTCGAAGATGATTCAAAATTTTCACTATGATTAATAAATAAATCTTTATTGTAATAATCAACTTTATTTTTAATTGAAAATGAGTTACAGAATTTTTCTCTTATTTTGGCATTTAAATCAGCATTATGATTAAAATGCATTAGGGATAATTTGAAGCCATATTTTTCCTTTAATTCTATTAAAAGAGAAGCTAAAACGGTACTATCAATTCCTCCTGAAAAGGAATGTAATATTGATAACTCTTGTAATGGAATATCAAGTTCCTTACAATAATCAGACAGTTTATTTTCTAATAATTGGACCATTAATAGTGAATAATATTTGTTATTAGCTTTCCTTTAAACCTCATCAAAAAAGAATGGTGCTAAGCATTGAATTTTGCTTTCATAAGAGTGAGGATACAAAAACCATTCTGTAATGGCAATTGAACTCAGCAGTGAATTACCATCTTGAGGAGTAAAACAAAAACCCGTTATCTCTGTTTCATTGCGGACATTTAATGAGGGAATTGAAACAACTGTTTGATTTAATATTCTCCCAAAATGCCCATGGTCCCGACCAAAACTAAACACCTCATTTGCGTTTACTTTATCAGTGGTTGCAATAAGGTCATTGGCATCAAACCTGGCAATAATTTTTTGAATATTTGTTGGTTTTTTCACCTTTAAATGAAAATGTAGAATGTGCATGTACTGAGAATTTACAATCATCGCAGATGAAAATAAATTGAGGTCTAAATTCAATGTTTTGAAAAGTAAAGCAGCGTCCCTGGCGTGGTGAGTCCCAAATTCATTATCCTGATGCTTACCCACTTGTGGAGACGGAACAAAGTTAGTAGATTGACTTACGTCATTTGATCTTCGGATCAAATTAAACCGCCCTTCAATCAGATTATCTTCACCATCAATCAGTGCTAAATTATTTACAATTGTAGAAAGATTATGTGTATTGCAAGATACAACCTGGATGAATTTATCTTCACCATGAACTAATGCAGAATCATTAATTTTGCGAGCATACATTTTCCCAAATTCAAATTCACTACCCTGTGCAACAAATCCTTCAGTATTGTCCAGGTATTTCTCATAATAACGCTTTTTATTTGCATGGCCAAAACCTTTAGGAGTACAATCAATTACTACTGATGCTCTATCGATGGCTTCTTCTGTCTGAAATTCTGGTTTTAATCCAATTGCATTAAATCCATCAAACTTTTCTTCATGAGTAGTCAGCCTGGCTCCTCTACTCATAAGGCTCTTCACCTTTGACCTATCTGTAGTTAGAGGTGTGTTTTTGTGAAAACTTACCTCATCAATTCCGAGGTCTTCTTTAAAATCACATAAAAGACCAATTAATGGCTCTCCTATTGTGCCAGTTCCAACGACATGAACTACTTTTCTTGACATTTGACATTTACTCCTATTAATTAAGTTGAAATTCTATATTATCCATTAAATAACTTTTTAATCCATCAAATCCAGAATTGTTATAGACCTCCATCTGATCATCTCCTTCAGTGCCATTTTCACAAATATGATTCACAGATTTTACTATGTGAGAGTTATTAAAGAAATTTAAGGAATCATTAGTGTACTCCATCATTTGTTCTATTTGCCCCTTTATTGTACAGACTTCATAAGTCACTGGATCAATTATGTTTGCCTCCATAGGGAATCGAGATGCTTTCCAAAGACCATCATAAAGATATTCCATATTAAATGATTCTAAAAGTGTATTAGAATTATAATCCTCAACTGCTTGATAAACTAATGCTTGAGCTAATGCTGATAACATCTCTATATTTCTAAGCGAACGCTGTGCATCACATATCCTGAATTCTATAGTTCCAAAATCAATATGAGGTCTGATTTTCCACCATATTTGGCGAGGTTTTGTTATGGTATTTGTTTCTAAATATTTATCAATTAATCCATTATACTCCTTGAAATTATTAAATCTTACTGGAATATTTGTTCGTGGAAATACACCAAATTGAAAAGTTCTGGAAGATCG
>DTTG01000219.1:0-14662 GCA_012964845.1 Fidelibacterota bacterium | reverse complement strand
TTACTGGAATATTTGTTCGTGGAAATACACCAAATTGAAAAGTTCTGGAAGATCGCAAACCAGTTAATTCTCCTTCGAAAAATGGTGAATTAGTACTTAATGCTAATAGTGGAGTAATCCACCTCCGTAAAGAATTAGCTACATGGATCGCACATTCTGCACCATTTACGGCAACGTGAACATGGTTGGCAAATGTAATGTTTCTCCTCGCATAGTAATTTAATTGCTCCACAACCCACCGATAGGAATCATTATCAACAAATACTTGATCCTTACAGATTGCAGTGGGATGCGTACCGCTAATGCCCAATCGAAAGCCCAGAGATTCACCTAATATTTTTGTATTTCCACGTAAAAAAGTGATTTCTTCCATAGCCTCCGAGACAGTTTTGCAAACAGAAGTATTTATTTCTATTTCTGAAAGTATTAATTCATAACTATATCGAGATTTTAAATCACTGTCAATATTTTCCATAATTTCATTGGCACGATTTATCAATTCGCCTGTTTCAGGATTGCATAACATATATTCCTCTTCAATGCCTATTGTAAAAGGATTGTCATGCTGAAATACACTTTCAGAAGATGTCATTTAATTTAATTTGTCAATTATGTTATTTAAATAATCTACACCAATTCCAAATGAACCAACTGATTTTTTATTATCCCAGCCATGGAAGTCAGAGCCGCCAGAAACTAACAAATTATGTTTTTGAGTGTATTCCAAATAATATTGAGTTTGTTTTTTACTATGGTCAGGATGATAAACCTCGATTCCATCCAAATCCAATGAGGAAATATATTCAATTTTAGAATGTTTTCCATAAACTCCAGGATGGGCAAGTATGGATATCCCTCCAAAATCTCGTATTTTATTTATAACAATTATTGCTGAGGGTTTATCTTTTTTGATGTAGGCTGGCTTATTAAACCCCAAAACCTGATCAAATACCTCATTAAGATTTTTAAAATATCCTGCTTTAATTAACGCATTGCCAAGATGAGGCCTACCGGGATTCTCTGTATTTTTAATTATAGCTTCAAAATCAATATCATACCCCAGCTCATTTAATTTTAGACCCATTTTTCTAATTACATTTTTCCGTTCGATATTCATTTTGTTAAAAATATCTGAGAAATGGCTCATGTCCCCATTTTGATAATATGCGAGTATATGTATGGATTCACCATTATGTTCACATGATATTTCTGTTGCAGGGATAAACTGTATGTCAATGCGTTTACTTTCTATGCAGGCATTAATTATAGGAATATGATCAATCGTATCATGATCAGATAGAGCGAAGGTCGAAAGCCCCGCATTTACCACTTTATCCAAAATTATGCTTGGGGAATACTTTCCATCTGAACAAGTTGAATGCATATGCAGATCAGCAACTATTTCCATCAAACAACAGCCGTCTCCTGCCATTCACCAAAGACAACTTTCATTGAAGTAACAAGTTCACCTAAAGTAGCATGTGACTGTGCAGCATCAATGATCAACGGAATTAAGTTGTCTTTTGTACGGCATGCATCCGTAATAGATTTGAGCTTTGCATCTACAGTTTCTTCATTTCTTTTTTCTCGTAAAGATTTTAAACCTCCAATTTGTTCTCTCTCCACTTCTTTTCTAATTTCTAAGATGGGAATTTCAATTTCTTCATTATTTTTACTAAATTCATTAACGCCAACAACAATCCGCCTTTTTGAATCGACTCTTCTTTGATAATCCGAAGCTGCTTCAGCTATTTCCCGCTGAAAATATCCCATTTCAATGGCAGGAATCACTCCCCCTAAATCATCAATTTTAGAAAAATAATTATATGCTTCCTTTTCCATTTTATCCGTAAGTTCTTCAACATACCATGACCCACCCAATGGGTCAACCACATTTGTCACCCCAGTTTCAAAAGCAATTAATTGTTGAGTTCGCAGAGCTATTTCAGCGGCATGTTGTGATGGTAAAGCCAGAGTCTCATCCATAGAGTTTGTATGCAGCGATTGTGTGCCCCCTAAAACAGCTGCAAGACCTTGAAATGCAGTACGGCTTATATTATTCTGAGGTTGTTGGGCAGTCAAGCTAAAACCAGCGGTTTGTGTATGAAATCGTAATTTTAATGATCTCTCAGATTTAGCCCCATATTTTTCCTTCATTACTTGAGCCCAAATTCGTCTGGCTGCTCTATACTTTGCAATTTCTTCAAAAAAGTCTAAATGTGAATTGAAAAAAAAAGATAAACGAGGGGCAAACTCATCTACATCTAGCCCAACCTTAATGGCATGTTCTACATAACAAAATCCATCTGCCAAAGTAAAAGCAAGCTCTTGAATGGCAGTTGATCCTGCTTCACGAATATGATATCCACTCACAGAAATGGTATTGTATTTAGGCATTTCTTTAGTGCAATATTGTATCATATCCATAATGATCCGCATTGATTCTACAGGAGGATAAATCCATTCTTTTTGGGCGATAAATTCTTTCAGGATATCATTTTGCAATGTTCCATTTAATTTTGAAATATCTACACCTTGATTTTGTGCCACAGCAACATAAAAAGCAAACAATATGACAGCAGGACCATTAATAGTCATGGAAACACTAATTTGAGATAAATCGATACCATCAAATAATATTTCCATGTCTTGTAGTGAGCTTATGGCAACACCACACATGCCCACTTCCCCTTCAGATAAGGGGTGATCCGCATCATAACCCATTAATGTGGGCATATCAAAAGCAACTGATAATCCGGTTTGACCTTGTTCCAGGAGATGCTTAAATCGTTGGTTTGTTTCAGCGGGTGTACCGAATCCTGCAAATTGCCTCATAGTCCACAATTTACCCCTATAAAGATTAGGGTGAATTCCTCGTGTATATGGAAATTGTCCAGGAAAATTTAATTTATCAAGGTAATTATTTTCATTATCTTCTGGATAATAAAGCAAATCTACATCTTCACCGGACGCAGATTTAAAGCTATAATTACGTTGGGAAGAATTTTTTACATCTTCCTTCCATTTTTTTTCAGAATCGGAGAAGTTATAATTCATATACTTCTTCACCTACATTTTCACTCTTTAATACTGAAATTATATTCTCAGGACACAAACCAAGTTCAACTAGCAACTCATCTCTAGTAGCATGTTCTACAAATTGATCCGGAATACCTATACGATGCAATCTATTGTCTAATCCATTATCATGCAAAAATGTACTTACGGCAGAACCAAAACCACCGGATAAAACCCCTTCCTCAATTGTAATTATATTCTTGTGATTCTGGCATATTTCAAATATTAATTCAGAATCCAATGGCTTAATAAATCGCGCATTAACTATAGTTGGGAGATATCCCAATTCTGAATATAATTCCTTTTTAGCGTCTAATATCATGCCAACCATTGATCCTACTGCAAAAATTGCAGTGTCAGAGCCATTATGGAGAACATCCCACTTTCCAATTTCTAAAATTTCAGCCGCTCCATTTTCATCAAACTCTCGGCTGGAAGCCTTCGGGTATCGAATAGAAAAGTTTTTTCCAGACTCTAATGCTGTGGCAATTAAATTTCTTAATTCATTGCCATCTTTAGGAGCAGTAACAATCATACCTGGTAATGTCTGCATGAATGCCAAATCGAAAACACCATGATGTGTAGGCCCATCAGGACCAACAACTCCCGATCTGTCCATGCAGTAAACCAAGGGGAGATTCTGAAGTAAGGCGTCATGAAAAATATGATCATAAGCCCGCTGCATAAAAGTTGAATAAATCGGTACAATTGGTTTATACCCCTCCGCTGCAAGACCAGAGGAATATGTTACAGCATGTTCTTCCGCAATTCCCACATCCACATACCTATCTGGATATTTTTCAATAAAGGGGGTCATGCCTGTGCCAATTTCCATAGCAGCAGTAATACAAACCACTTTATCATCTTTTTCTGCTAACTGTATAATTGACTGTCCAAATACGTTAGAATAATCAGGAGCAGCATTTTCAACTTTTTGTTTAGCCTTCCCCCCTATGCTGTAATATTTAACAGCATCTTCTTCAGCCAACTTACTACCCTTCCCTTTACGTGTATAAACATGAACTAAAACGGGGGTATTCATTTTCTTAACTGCCCGAAAGGTTCGAATGAGCTCATCTAAATTATGACCGTCAATTGGACCAATATAGCGTAATCCTAATTCTTCAAATAATGCACCAGGAGTTAAATAGCCTTTAATCCCTTCTTCAGTTTTTCTCATAATTTTTCGAATATGGCTGGAAAGCGGCAATTTACCTGAAATTTCCCAAATATCATTTCGAATGCGATTATAGGTTGGATTTGTGACTACACGTGTTAAATAATGAGATAATGCTCCAACCGATTTAGATATGGAATGTGAATTGTCATTTAATACAATTGTCAATTGGGTACGATGATATCCAAGATTATTTATTCCCTCATATGCCAATCCACCAGTCATTGCCCCATCACCAATTATGGCAACAATCTGGTCTTTTGTTTTTTTACGATCTCTTGCATGAGCAAATCCTAAAGCGGCAGAAATGGAAGTACTGGCATGACCAGCTCCAAAAATATCATGCGGACTCTCACCTCGTTTTAAAAAACCACTAATCCCACCTTTTTGCCGCATATTTTTAAATGCGTCTCTCCTGCCGGTGAGAATTTTATGTGCATAAGCCTGATGTCCTACATCCCAAATAATTTTATCAGAAGGTGAATTATAAAGATAATGTAGGGCAATTGTTAAATCCACCACACCCAATGGTGATGAGTAATGACCACCTACATTTTCAACAACATCCTGAATATATTGCCCAACCTCAGTAGAAAGCTTTCTCAATGCATTTTTATTCAGTTTTTTAATATCTTCAGGAGAATCAATTTTAGGAAGAAGGCAGAGTTTATGCATTTATTTGTTCCATAATATATTTGTGGATTCTGACATCATTACCAATTTCTGGATGAAAGGTAGTGGCAAAATGCCTACCATCGCTAATCATAACTGGCTCTTTTTTATACGTTGCTAAAATTTTTATTCCCTTTCCTAAATTTGACACTTTAGGCGCCCTGATAAATAAAGCTTTAAAATTATTTGAATTATCAAATTCTAGGTGCAAGTTTCCAGAGAATGAATTCACCTGTCTTCCATATGCATTACGTTTAGCTTTAAAGTCCATTACACCCAATGGTTTTAAATTATTTGCTTCTTTTGTAGATGATAACAAAATCATACCTGCACAGGTGCCAAATACCGAATTTATTTGCGCGAAATTCATGATTGGCTTACGGAATTTATTTCTGTCAATTAGTTTAGAAATTGTAGTTGATTCTCCTCCAGGGATAATAAGCAAATCACACTTTTCTAATTCTCGAGGATATTGAACCAGAATGTTGTTAATCCCCAAATTATCCAACATCCTTTTATGTTGAATATAATTTCCCTGGAGAGCTAAAACTCCAACTTTCCTTACCACCCTCTATCCTGAAGCATTTGATCTTCCGGTATTTCAGAAATATCTAAGCCTTTCATTGCAGATTTCAATCCAGAAGAAGCTATTGCAAGTTTATCTGCATCTTTATAATGTGTTACGGAATCGACGATGGCTTTTGCCCGGGATGCCGGATCTTCTGATTTAAAGATTCCTGAACCAACGAAAACTGATTCAGCTCCTAATTGCATAACTAATGAAGCATCTGCCGGCGTTGCGATTCCACCAGCACTGAAATTGGGAACAGGTAATTTTTTAATTTTGGCAACCTGTTCTACTAGTGAGAAAGGAGCTTGAAAATCTCTCGCAGTTGCCATGAGCTGATCATGCCCTAATGTTCCGAGCAGATTAATCTCATTTATAATACTTCGCATATGGCGAACTGCTTCAACAATATTTCCAGAACCGGCTTCACCCTTTGTTCGAATCATTGCTGCACCTTCACCGATTCTTCTTAATGCTTCCCCCAGATTCCTGGCGCCACATACAAAAGGTATTTTGAAATCATGTTTATAAATATGATTATTATCATCTGCCGGAGTCAACACTTCACTTTCATCAATAAAATCCACTTCTAATGCTTCTAAAATCTGGGCTTCCGCAAAGTGGCCAATCCTGCATTTTGCCATTACTGGAATTGATACCGTTTTCTGAATATCTTTTATCATTAATGGATCAGACATTCTTGCAATGCCGCCATCGGTACGTATATCAGCAGGTATCCTTTCTAATGCCATTACAGCCACTGCACCGGCATCCTCCGCGATTTGCGCTTGTTCAGCCGTTGTGACATCCATAATGACGCCACCTTTTAGCATTTCTGCTAAGCCAACTTTAACTTCGTAGGTACCTTGTCCCATAATTTTTCCTTATATATATTTTCTATAGTGTCTTTTACGTCTTTAATAAGATAATCCGGAGTAGATGCTCCAGCAGAGATTCCAATATTATCTTTATTCTTAAACCATTTAGGTTTTAAATCTTTTGAATCGGTGACTTGAAAAGATTGTGAATTAATAGCTAAAGATAGTTGCGTTAATCGATTTGAATTTGCGCTGGTAAATGATCCAATAATTATCATTATATCATTTATTTTCGCCATATCTTTGATTTGCTCATGGTTTCTTTTAGTGGGAAAACATATCGTATTAACAAAATGCAAATCAAATACTTTGGTCATGAGGATATTAATTATGTCCTGAACATTTTCAATGGCTTGTGTGGATTGACTAACTACTCCCGCTTTTTTCATTTTCTTTAATTTTAAAGCCTCTTTGGGTGAAGATATTACAATTGCATTTTCTACCTGATTAGCAATGGCAATTACCTCATCATGTCCATGGTCGCCAACCACAATGATTCTCCTACCATCTTTTGCCAGTTTTTTAACTTCCTGATGAATTTCGTAAACCAGGGGACAAGTAGCATCAATTATATTCATTTTCTTTTCTTTTGCTTCATCCCACAATTTCGGCACCGTACCATGAGCTCTAAATAATATGGGGCTTTCTTTGGGAACATCATCCAATGATCTTACAATTTTTGTTCCTGCATTTTTTAAATCATTCACAACCTTTTCATTATGAACAATGGAACCGAGCATATACACATCCCCATACTTTTCTGCAGAGTCATATGCAATATTTACAGCATCTCTTACTCCAAAACAATACCCTGCATCCTTTGCGATTGTAATTTTCATATAATAGTTTTTTTCATTCGGGGGAGAGTTATTCCGGATTGCTGCTGATATTTTCCTGCTTTATCCTTATAGGATGTGCGGCATTCCTCATCAGATTGAAAAAATAATACCTGGCACAAACCTTCGTTTGAATAAATTTTTGCAGGCAGTGGAGTACTATTGGATATTTCCAATGTCACATACCCTTCCCATTCTGGTTCAAATGGAGTAACATTTACAATAATACCGCATCTGGCATAGGTTGACTTTCCCACACATATTGTTAAAACATCTCGAGGTATGCGAAAATATTCAACAGATCTAGCCAATGCAAAGCTATTTGGCGGCACAATACACACATCTCCCTTATAATCAACAAATGATGCTGAATCAAAATTCTTTGGGTCAATAATACTATTATTTACATTTGTGAATATTTTATATTCATTAGAAACACGAATATCATAACCAAATGAAGATAGACCATAGGAGATTTTACCCCCTCTCACCTGCTTTGATTCAAATGGATCAATCATGCCAAATTCAAGAGACATTTTCTCAATCCAATAATCACTTTTGATAGCCATCAAACTCCCCACTAATCTTTTCTGATAATTTGTTAATAATTTTTAATTCAATTCCCTTGATAGACATATCATCAACTCTGGCTCCAGCAGCAAATTTATGCCCCCCACCATCAAATGATTGTGCAATATCGTTGATTATATAATTTCCGCTGGATCTGAAATTAATACGATGGTTCCCATTATTTGTTTCCTGAATCATAAAAGATACTTCTACTCCCTCAATGGTTCGGATAAATTCTGTAAATCCATCTACATCACCGTCATCTGCATCAGCTTTTTTTAACATATCCTGAGTAATAATTGACCAAACAACTTGACCATTATCTGAATAATGTAAATTTTGGATTATTAGCCCCATCAACCTGATTCGCGACAACTTATTTTGTTCATAAATACTTCGCTGAATATCATATCCATCAACACCACTTTCCAATAAATGTGCCGCCATTCGGTGGGTATCAGGAGCTGTAGATTGGTATTTAAAAGATCCCGTATCTGTTACAACAGCAGCATATAAAGCATTTGCTATTTTTAAAGGAAGGAGTGTTTTAGTTTTGCCTAGGTATTCCATATATTTCCAGATCATGTAGCCAGTTGCTGGTGCTTCAGAATGGACAATATTTAGATCAAATGGATGCCCTTCTTTTGCAGGATGATGGTCTAGTGAAATAACGGTGCTGGACTCATATACTTTTTCTCCAATTGGTCCAGTTCTGCGATGGTCACCAATATCAAAAACGATAGTTAAATCTACTTTACTTAGCCAGCCATCAAAAGAATTTTCATACACTTCTACAATGGAATCAGGATCGATAATATTCAAGTTGTCTGGTGTTGAAGTTGCATTAATAATTCGACACTCTTTACCCATATCTTTTAAAAAATAATAAAATGCGATTTCCGAACCTATTCCATCGCCATCACTATTTATGTGGGTGGAAAGTAAAATAAAATTACTCTGTTCAATATGGGATGTGAGGGAATCCCAATTATTTTTATCTAATTTTGTCATGGATTAAAGCGTAATTTACGTCGATAATGAGATGTGAAACAATTTCACAATATTGCCAAATTAATCAATTTATGGTACAACTAAAACGGGTACGCTAGCGTGATTAACAATATAAGCTGCCGTACTTCCCAATAAAATTTTTGAAATTTTACCTTTACTACTTTTGCCAAGTACAATTAAGTCTGCATCTAAATTCACGGCTTCTTCACAAATAATTTTATTTGGTTTACCTTTTTTTATTTTGAACTCAACATTTATATCTTCAGCATGAAGTGAATGTATTATTCCCTTCATTTCATTTTTAGCGAGTATGGCTGTTTTTTCAAATTCAGCTTGAATAGACTCAACACTCACACGAAGCATTTCCATTTCTTCTTTCTCCATAAATTCATCATGAACATTTAAAATAACGATAGATGAATTAAATTGATGAGCTACCTGTACAGCTTTTGAAATAGCAGTATCATTTTCTTTACTTAAATCTGTAGCACATAATATTTTGTTAAACATATTTTTCTCCTTAAATCATTGTGAAACTTACAATTATAAATACGGGAATCAATATTAGAATTGACCAGAGCATATATCCGAAAAAACTTGGCATTGTAATATCATTTTCTTCAGCAATAGATTTTACCATGAAATTAGGTGCATTACCTATATACGTCATGGCCCCCATAAATACAGCTCCTAAAGATATAGCCATTAACGTGTCGGGAATCCCGTACATGAGATAATCTGCAATTTCCATGTTTTCCGGCGCGGATGAACCAGCAATATTAAAAAATACAAGGTAGGTAGGTGCATTATCTAAAAAACCGGAAAGTAAACCAGTTAACCAGAAATACATAGTATTAACGGGATTCCCAGCAGTATCAGTTACCAGATTAATAATAGCACCCATCACTCCCTTTTGCCCCGCACGAAGAATAGCAATCGCAGGGATAATTGTAATAAATATTCCCGCAAAAAGTTTTGCTACCTCTAAAATTGGAAACCAGGTAAATCCATTTTGGTTGCGGATATTCAAATCTGTAAATCTCCAGCTTATAAGGGTCAGCAATACCAATGAAATATCCCGCATAATATTCGGTATTGTCAGATGAATTCCGTGTATGGAAATATCACTGATGTCTGGTTTCCAAAATCCACTCATTAGCACTGCAAGGATCACCCCGGCTAAAAGTATGAAATTCCCCTTGCCGTCAATACTTAAGGGTTCTTTATATTGATCTTCATTTACGGAATGATTCTCTCTTTTGTAATAATAGGTATCTAATAAAAAGTAAGCAATTAATAAAATAACCGAAGATACCAGCATGGGTACAAATAAGGCCTTAGTGGTCCAAAAGAAGTTAATTCCATGTAAAAATCCCAAAAATAATGGTGGGTCACCCAAAGGGGTTAATGAACCTCCAATATTTGCAACAAGGAATATGAAAAAGATAATGGTATGAATTTTATTTTTACGAGTTTTATTCGCTCTCAATATTGGGCGGATAAGTAACATAGCAGCCCCGGTAGTTCCCATCCAGGATGCCAAAGCTGTACCTATTAACAAAATAAGTGTATTTACTTTGGGAGTACCTGCTAAATATCCCTTTAGGCGAATCCCTCCTGAAATTGTAAAGAGTGCCAATAAAAGTAGTATAAAGGGTATATACTCTAATAGGATAACGTGGAGAAATTGATGAAGCGCTTCATCGAAACCTGTCCAGATTATAAAGGGGAGTAGAAAGGATATTGCCCAGAATGCAGAAATTTTACCAAAATTTCTGTGCCAGAAAATCGGCGCTAATAAGGGTACAACCGCAATTGATAGCAATATTCCAATAAACGGTACTATGGAAAATAATGGCAATTCCTCACCAAGGCTTCCTGCGGAAGCCAATATTGAACTGAAAAGTATGCAAATAAATATTATATATTTAGTTTTCATTTAAAATTATTATCCAAATATTTGATTCAGACCTACAGTTAACATGAGGTTAAATTTACCCATATTTATAGTAACTATATTTCTAACAATAATTGTTTTTGCAATCATAATATTTTTAATAAGCATTGGCATAATCTTTTCTAATAAAAATCTCAGAGGATCTTGTGGAGAATACTGTGATTGCACAATTACTAAGAAAATTAAATGTCAGTTTTGTAATATGAATTCCATTTCTCATATTAATAATTAAATCCACTACTCTTCCCTGTAAGATATTCACCAGTATCTGTTTTTTTAACTAACAAACACTCTACATTTGACAGATTGTTTATCCACCTTAACCCCTCATCAAATCCTTTAACCATTACTGCTGTGGCTATAGCATCTGCCGTAGCACAATCCGACGCTACAATAGTGGCACTGACTAAATCATGCTGTATGGGATATCCCGTTTTCGGATCAATGATATGGGAATAGTCTATATTTTCCAGGGTGAAATAGTTATTATAACTTCCAGACGTTGCCACGGCTGCATCTGTAATGTGTATTGCTGCATATAATTCTGCTGCAATATATTCTGGTTCCGAGACACCTATAGTCCATTTTGAATTGAAATTATTTAGTCCAGATACCATTATTTCACCACCAATTTCAACCATATAGTTTTCAAATCCCAGATCATCTAACAATAAAGCTGCTTGATCTACTCCCCATCCTTTTGCAATAGCACTGAAATCTATTTGCGTATGGTGATTTTTCTTGCTTAAAGAATCATTTTCAAATTCTAATTTATCGATTCCTGAATAATTCAATTTCTCCTGTATTATCTTATGAGAAGGTATTTGGGGAATATTAAAATCTGGTCCAAATCCCCAAAGTTTTACCAAGGGTAAAACCGTAAAATCAAAACTTCCATCAGAGCTCAAAGAAATACTTACCGCTTTTTCGTAAAGCTCTGAAAATTCAGGTGAAATTTTAATGGGAATTGTACTCAAGTTGTCATTGAACTGTGTTAATTCGCTATTTTCAATATAGGTCGAGAATATATTATTTACTTGGGTTAATAATGAATCCACTTTCTTTTGTAATTGAATAGCATCAACCTTATTATTTGAGTTGATTATTATTGTAATTTGATAGGTTGTCCCCATTGTTTCACCAGAAAACTGGATGGGTTGATTTTTACCACAGTTGAGAGTAAATACAAATAATAATAGGGGTATTATTTTAACTTGAGTTAGCACAGAAAATTAAAAGGAATGATGTAAACTATAATCTAGAACTTATCGAATGCTATCATTTCGGGTTCCACACCCAGATTGTCCAATTCTGCTTACAGTTAACAGTAGTCTGTAGAAACCTGCTACAACCGGTGCATTACAATAGGTTTTATTGCCATGTAATGGGTTTATTGTCAGCCCCCTGCTCGTTATCTTAATGAGTGAATGATTAAAGTAGCTTCCTAATATAGCCATATATTAATGAGTTGAAAAAAGGAAGTTCGCCATATTTCCTGCTTCAGCAGCCATTTCCAGCAGATAGCTCGGAGCAACCCCGAATATAATAACAAATATGGCTAAGATTCCAATTAGCATCCTTGCCGGCATAGTAGACACAGGATACAACGCTTTCCCTTCTTCTTCCATATACATATTCACAATGAGACGGATATAGTAATACACCGATACCAAAGTATTAATTACGGCAATCACAACCAGCCAAATGTACCCGTTGGCAACTGCGGCGGAGAATAGTCCGTATTTTGCGATAAATCCTGCAGTGGGTGGAAATCCAGCCATGGAAATCATGAATAGTGTCATAGCGGCTGCCAGCCACGGGTGCCTGGTAGCTAGTCCACGGTAATCTTCTAATCCTAGACCACTCTCTTCTTTTTCTACCGCCGCTATTATGGCAAAGGAGCCAAGATTCATAACTGAGTAAATAACCAGGTAAAAAAGCACGGCTGAAAGTCCAACACTATCCAGCACCAGCACTCCTAAAACCAGATACCCAGCATGGGAAATGCTTGAAAAAGCCAGCATCCTTTTCACATTGGATTGCATCAAGGCAGAGATATTGCCAACGGACATGGTCAATGCAGCCAAAATCCAGAAAATATTTTGCCATTGTGAATAAACTTCTGGAAAGGCAATAATCAAAACCTTCAATAATGCACCGAATCCGGCAGCCTTGGGTGCTGTGCAAAGAAAGGCTGTTACTGTGGTAGGCGCTCCCTGGTAAACATCTGGAGACCACATGTGAAATGGCACCAGGGCTACCTTGAATGCAAAACCAATTAGTAACAACCCGATTCCCAGAGAAAGATATCCATTAGAAAGAATCGCTCCTAATGAGATTGCTGATGCGATATTGTTAAAATTTGTACTTCCAGTTGTGCCGTAAATGAGAGTTGCGCCAAATAGGAAAAACCCAGTGGAAAAGGCGCCCAGTAAAAGGTACTTCAAACCTGCCTCATTACTCAGGAGGCTATGATGGAGAAACCCTACTAAAACATAGAGGGATAGCGAGAGCAGTTCCAAACCAAGAAATACCATTACCAGATCATTGGCTCGAGTCATGAGCATCATCCCAATCACTGCAAAAAGGATGAGCGCCGGGTATTCTCCCTGGGTTTCACCTCCACGTTTCTCCAGATAACCCTGTGAGAAAACAAGTGTTGCCAGTCCCACAGAAAGATAAAGAATATCCAGGAATAGAGTAAACTTGTTTAGCAGCAGCATCCCCCCAAAGAGGCTTCTCTCACCTCCCCCACTTTGGACTATAACATATCCGGCAGTTATTAAACCAATGATTGCTACCAGCAGGTATAATCCAGGACGGGTGATTCGTGTCATATCCAGGGTTAGAACTAGTAAGGCTGTTATGGTTAAAATTATTTCCGGGGTAATTCCGGCTAAGTCAGCAGATGTAAAATATAGGCTTAAATCCATACGAATAATTCCCTAATATATTGTGCGATACCAATTGCCGAGTCATACAATGGATTGGTGTCACTGACGACAGTTGTGTGGACTTGTTCAAGGAGATGTTCCACTGATACATGCATATAGCTTAACAGAATATTTGGCTGAACACCGATGAGGAATACAAGGACAACCAGAGGAACGAGAGTTGCAATTTCCCTTAGATCCAAATCGAAGAGACGGGATTTAGTAGCGGAATTTATTTCATTCAAGGCAACACGGTAATACAACCAAACCATATAGATTGCACCAAGTATCACTCCCAGGATGGAAAAAGCCGCAATAACCATATTGGCTTTGAAGGCGCCGCTGATAATAAGAAACTCACCCACAAAGGCGTTCATGCCCGGAAAGCCAATTGCGGCAAGTGTGAAAATTGCAAAAAATACCGTGAATACAGGCACAGTCTTAAAAAGTCCTCCGTAATCTTTTATCATCCTGGAGTGGGTTCTCTCATAGATCATGCCGACACACAAGAAGAGAGCTCCGGTAATCACTCCATGATTGATCATCTGAAGAATACCCCCTTCAATACCCGACTGGTTCAATGTAAAAATGCCCAGGGTTATAAAGCCCATATGACTGACGCTGGAATAGGCAATCAGCCGTTTCAAATCATTCTGCATCAGCGTGACGTAAGCCCCGTAAATAATGGCAGTCACAGACAGGATGAGCAGCGGAATAAAAAACGTCTGGACTGCATGGGGAAACATAGGGAAAGAAATCCTCAGAAAACCGTATGCTCCCATCTTAAGCAGAATACCCGCCAGAAGCACACTCCCGGCTGTGGGAGCTTCTGTATGGGCATCCGGTAACCAGGTGTGAATGGGGAACATGGGCATCTTCACCGCAAATGCGGCAAAAAAGGCGAGGAACAGCCAAAATTGTAATCCTGCAGGGTAACTAATCTTGGAAAGCTCTATTATATCAAATGTCCTGCCGCCGGCAT
>DTTG01000218.1 GCA_012964845.1 Fidelibacterota bacterium | reverse complement strand
ATTCCATTTGTAGATGTGTTAATCAAGGCTGGTATTAAAACGCAGGACGCTCTTAGAGACGAATTGGTCATAGATAAAACCATAACCTATACGGACCCGGAAAGAGAAGTTGATATTCATATTCTCCCTTCCGATAAATTTCGGGTTACTTTTATGACAGATTATAAGGTGAAATCCTTAGGTACTCAATATACTGCCATGTATTCTCTGGAAGAGGATTTTGTTGAACAATTTGCTCCGTCTCGAACTTTTTGTCTGTTTTCTGAAATTATAGAATTAAATAATTTAGGGCTTATTAAGGGTGGGAGCCTGGATAATGCTATTGTTTTTGTAGATAAGGACTTTGAAGATGAAGAAGTAAAAGATCTTAAAAAGTTATTTAATTTGAAAGATGATTTTTTCATTGGAGAGAATGGTATTTTAAATGGAACTGAACTCCGATTTAATAATGAACCAGTTCGACATAAAGTTGTGGATCTCATTGGTGATTTTGCATTATTAGGAATTCCAATTAGAGGCCATATTATTGCTGCGAGATCCGGGCATGCTACCAATGTAGAACTGGTGAAAAAAATTAAAAAGACCTACTCTAAAAAATTAGCTCTGAGAAAAAAACAACGGGAAGAACCTCAGATGACATTTGACGTTGAGTCGCTCATGAAAATTCTTCCCCACCGCTATCCATTTTTGCTTATTGACAGAATTTTGGCACTGGATCCTGGAAAAATTGTACATGCAGTGAAAAATGTAACCATCAACGAACCGTTTTTTCAGGGGCATTTCCCTGGGCAGCCTGTTTTTCCCGGAGTACTCATTTTAGAAGCTATGGCACAAGCCGGAGGATTCCTGGTTTTAAATAGTATCGACAATCCTGAATCGAAATTGATGTATTTTACAGGTATAAATAAAAGTCGATTTAAAAAAACTGTCACACCGGGAGACCAAATGCATTTAGAGGTTACCTTAGATAAATTTCGACTTGGTACCTGTAAAATTAGCGGGACTGCAAAAGTAAATGATATAATTGTTGCTGAAGCTGAAATGATGGCTTCTGTTGTGGACAGGAGAGACTAATTATCACCCACAATATTTCAACCGCAGCACTTGTTGACCCTTCTGCCAATCTGGGAAAAAATATTTATGTTGGTCCATTTGCAATTATTGAAAAGAATGTAACCATTGGTGATAATACGTGGATTGATGCCTATGCCCATATTAAATCGTACACAAGCATTGGAAAAGATTGCAGAATTTTTAATGGGGCAGTAGTGGGGGAAATTCCTCAAGACATAAAATTTGACGGTGAAAAATCAGAACTCATCATTGGTGATTCAACCACAATACGCGAATTCTGCACCCTGAACAGAGGTACCAAAGAAAGTGGTAAAAGTGAAATTGGTAATCATTGCCTGTTAATGGCTTATGTGCATATTGCCCATGATTGTGTCATTGGAGATCATAGCATTTTAGCCAATGGAGTTCAACTGGGTGGCCATGTTGAAATTGGCAAATATGTAACCATTGGAGGTATGACCCCGGTACATCAATTCTGTAAAATTGGAGATTTTTCATTTATTGGCGGGGGATTTAGGATTGTTCAAGATGTTCCTCCCTTTATTTTGGCAATGGGTGATCCGCTGAAATTCAGTGGATTGAACTCTGTTGGTCTGCGCAGAAACAATTTTGCACCTGAAGTTAGAAAACAAATTAAACAGGCCTATCATTTCATCTATCAGTCAGAGATGAACCGCAGCCAGGCAGTATCCCAAATAAAGAGTGAGTTTAACGCAATACCCGAAATAAATCAAATCATAGAATTTATTAATAATAGCGATAGAGGATTGGTTTAAAATTCAATGCAATATATTGTTCTAAGTATCTTTGTTAATTTTCTCTTCTGCATTTCTGATGCCTCCTTTGCTGCAGAATCCAGTATTATTCCCTTTCAGCTTTCACCCGGTTCCAGGCCTATGCTTCATTTAGGTGGATTGCAGGATGAAAATGGAGTAAACCCTGTGAGCGGTTTACAAATTCAACCTACCAGTAACCTATTATTGGGAGGGGTTCTATCTCCTCGGAAAAATGGTGATGACCTATCCATTTATTACCATGTATTAATTGGGTATATCCCAAATTTTAAGATATTAAAATTCTCTACTAATATAATTCAGGTAGGTATGCATAGATATCGTTTTAGTGATGATGGTGGATCGCGTTGGTTCAGCTTTTCAGTTACTGAGGCTGCCCAACTTGGAAGTCTAAATTTAAATGTTTGCTGGAATAAACTATTCACTCAAACCTGGGAAAGAAATACTGTTTTAGTGTCAACCAAAATTAAATTATTAAAGGATCTGTATTTACAGCCTGGAGCAATTGCCTTTTTTACACCAAATTTTGACTATTCTCCATTTCTATTAGTGAGTATCAATTTATGAAATCAGTAGGTATATTAGGATCCACTGGCTCCATTGGCGTACAAACATTACAGGTTATAGACACCTTCCCTGGTGAATATGGTATCAAGTACCTAACTGCAAATAAAAATGTAAAACTATTAGCAGAGCAAGCCTTAAAGTATAATCCGGACACCGTTTGTATAGTTCAGGAAAATTTTAGCGAGGAGTTAGAAGTATTATTGAAAAATACTGATATCACCATAACCAGTGGTAGAAACGCTCTATTGGAATTAGCCGGAAGAAATGATGTGGATTTAGTTATGAACGGGTTGGTAGGAGCTTCCGGGATGGAGCCAACCATCGAAGCGGTAAAAAGCGGGGTTGATGTTGCCCTGTCAAATAAAGAATCAATGGTAATGGCCGGTGGAATTATAAATGACCTTCTGAAATCAAATTCATGCAATTTATTTCCTGTAGATAGTGAGCACAGTGCCATTTGGCAATGTCTCAAGGGAGAAAATAATAGTGAAATAAAACGGCTGATTCTCACTGGATCGGGTGGACCATTTCGCACAACACCAAAAGAAGATTTTAGCAATATTACATTGGAACAAGCATTACAGCATCCCAATTGGGATATGGGAAATAAAATAACCATTGATTCTGCTACCATGATGAATAAGGGCTTGGAAGTAATTGAAGCCTATTGGCTTTTCGGAGTAACCTCCAACCAAATAGATATTGTTGTCCATCCTGAATCTATCATTCATTCCATGGTTGAATTTGTTGATGGGTCTATAAAAGCACAATTGGGTGTGCCGGATATGAAAATTCCAATTCAGTATTCCCTCACCTACCCTCACCACTCTCCTGCCAATTGGGAAAATCTGGATCTTGTAAAAATGGGCACTCTCCATTTTGAAAAACCCGATTTAGAAAAATTTCCCTGTATTCGATTAGCCTACGAAGCATTGGGAAAAGGAGGTTCCTCCCCCATTGTTTTAAATGTAGCCAATGATAATGTAGTGGCTGCCTTTTTAAATGGTCTAATCCCATTTACCCAGATACCCATTCTCATTGAGGATGCAATCAACAAACATGATTGGATCAGCAACCCCGATCTGGAAGCGATTTCAAAATTAAGTAATTGGACCTCTCAATTTATTCACGAACAAATTACAACCTATGCCTAAACTATATATTTTATTGAACACAATTATATGATAATTACAATTTTCTCATTCATTTTTGTCATTGGCGTTCTGGTATTTTTCCATGAGATGGGCCATTTTCTGGCGGCTAAATCTGTTGGCGTGAGAGTGGAAAAATTCTATCTGGGATTCAACTTTTTTGGTCTTGGCTGGAAAAAAATGTATAAGGGAACCGAATACGGTATTGGACTTTTCCCATTAGGTGGGTATGTAAAACTTGCCGGTATAATTGATGAATCCATGGATACGGAATATACCGGCGCCCCAGATGAATTTAAGTCAAAAAATATGTTCCAAAAGATTTGGATAATGTCCGCTGGAGTATTAATGAACTTTTTATTAGCTATCCTCATTTTTACTCATCTTACCTATCATAATGGAATTGATGACCCTGACCCCCGGGCAGTTGTGGGAAAGGTTTTTCCTGAATATCCAGCGGAGATATTAGGCTTACAGGAAAATGATGAAATTTTATCTATTAATGGTATTCAAGTTGCCGATTGGGAAGCAATGACAAAGGAAATCCACAACCACCCCAAGGAAGAAATTGAAATCAGTTGGATGCGAAATGGTGAGCTAAAGGCAGCTAAAATTACAACTGAATCCACTCCACAATTACTTGGTGATGAACTGGTTGAGCGGGGGATGATTGGTATTATCCCGATTCTAAATAATCGTGAGGCAGGACTTATTGAATCTTTTTCGGTTGGAATAAGCCAAACATATTATTTTCTAAATTTAACTTATCGAAGTTTGTTAGCGCTTTTCAAGGGCAATGTATCGATTAAAGAAATGGCTGGCCCAATAATGATAGCTAAAATAGCAGGTGAGACAGCATCTGCCGGCTTAAATGCCTTACTGGGATTAATGGCATTTATCAGTATTAACTTGGGGTTTATTAATATTCTTCCTGTTCCGGGGCTGGATGGTGGTCATGTAGTTATCGCTTTAGTAGAGGGAATTATTCGCAAAGATTTACCTTTAAAAGTAAAAATGGGTATTCAGCAGGCTGGATTATTTCTTTTATTATTGTTATTTATCACTATTATGGTAAACGATATTCAGAGGTTATTTCAATAATTGTTAATTTGATACAAGGAGATAATGATGAGTAAAGACAAATTTCTAAATTCTGATTACAAACCAGATGAAAATACCAAGCAGGAAATTGAAGCCCTTCATAAGGAAGGAGTATCATTATCCGGTGTTCAATTAAAATATGCGGATATGAATAATGTTAAACTTGTGAATGCAGATTTATCACATGCTGACTTAACCCGTGCAGACTTTTCAGGTGCAAGTTTATATGGTGTGAATTTAGAGGGGGCCAATTTATTTAAAGCCAGTTTTGAAGGTGCAAATTTAAAAGCTGCAAATATGAAAAATTGCAATTTGCTGGGTGTGGATTTTTCGGGAGCTAAATTAAACAATGTGGATTGGGGAGAAGAGCATAAGGTTATTAATGAAATTGAAGCTGAAGAGGCAAATGCTGCTGGAGATAAACAAACAGCTATTGAAAAATATAAAGAAGCAGGGGATGTGTATCGGAACCTGAAAATTAATCTGCAAGCCCAAACTTTAGGTGAAGATGTGGGACAGGTATTTCTTCGTGAAATGATAACCAAGCGTAAACAATTACCCCTTTTTTCACCCCTCAGAATTGCTTCAAAAATTGCCTACCTCACTACTGGATATGGTGAAAAAATAGGAAACATATTATATACAGTAATTGGAACAATAGTTTCCTGTGCCTTTCTGTATGGGATTGAAGGCGTAAGTTATGGCGATAAATTATTAAAGTTTGAAGGCACACAGAGCTTTACTGAAATGCTGAATATTTTCGGAGACCTTTTCTATTTCTCAGTAGTGGTCTTTTCCACAGTTGGATTTGGAGAAATACTGCCCATAGGCCCCATTGGAAAAACACTCATGATTTTTGAGGGATTAATTGGAGGACTTATTCTCGCCATATTAATTATTGCAGTCTATAAGCACCTCATGGATAGATGATGGGAAATTATCCCATATGATTTA
>DTTG01000217.1:1467-5672 GCA_012964845.1 Fidelibacterota bacterium | reverse complement strand
TCCCTCTATATTTATCCAGCCAATACCCCCCAATACCAAACAATCCTAAAGCTCCTAAAACAGAATAGGATGCTCCAACTGCTCTTTGCAGACCTTTTCCATCATTATCAGACATGAAAAAACGCTCCCAAAATCAGCGTTGAATTATCTCACCTCTAATAAAATAGAAAATCAAGTTTCAGTCTTTGCAGTTTTACTATCTTTTGCCATACTGCAGACACCATCGAATTTCGCACCTTCTTCAATGGTCAAAATGGCTGCAGTCAGGTTTCCAGATAAAAAAGATGTGTCACCCAAAGTCACTTTTTTTTCTACTTTTAAATCACCATCGACTTTACCGCCAATGGCTGCTTCCTTGGCTGAAATATTCCCATTTACAACAGAACCCTTGGCTGTACGTACAGCTCCATTTGACTGGATATTTCCAAATACTTTACCATAAATGAGCAAACTCCCGGATACTTTAACATCTCCGTGAATTTCCAATTCCGGCCCTAGAATGGAGCTCGTTTTACTTTCTGGTTTCTCTGATTGAAACATCTTTTCCTTTATATTCCGGGATTATCTCCCGAGGATCTAATACCTGATTATTTTTCCAAATTTCAAAATGTAAATGCGGTCCCTGACTCTTTCCGGTTTCTCCTACTCGAGATAAAACCTGATTTTTTATTACGTCATCCCCTGATTGAACCAAAATGGTATCATTATGACCATAAAGAGTTATAAATCCACCAGGATGATTTATAATTATTGTATTTCCTAAATCTTCACTCTTTCCGCAAAATACTACTTTCCCATCAGCGGGTACACGAACTTCATCAAGGTTTTTTGCTGCAATGTCAATTCCCAAATGGTTATTTTCATGCTGCAATCCCCGAGTAACATATCCCTGTACCGGTGCTACATTGGGGTATCCCGTTTTATGAGAAGAATAAAACCCTGTTAGAAATTTTTCATATGTGTTGGAAGAATCCATATCCATACTATATTCCAAATCATTAATGATATTTTTCAACAGCGCACTGTCTTTTTCCAAACTTCTCAATTCGCGAGTTAAGGGTTCCCGGTTTGCGAGCCGTAAACCCCCTATGACAGCCAACCCAAGTAGTAAAATTCCAAAAAGCATAGAAATGATGACCCCATTTTTTGATACCTGAAAGGAACGACTGTATTGATTCCGATCAGATGCAAAAAAAACGGTGTAAAACTTCTTATTCAATACAATGACAGACCAGAAAATTAGGGGGTTTTAAAATTGGGGGGCAAATACTATTTACGATTTTTTTTCTGATCCTGAAATTATTTCCAATATCCGCTGAAAATCATTTTCAGAGTAAAATTCAATTTGAATTTTTCCTTTACCCTTTTGATTTTTTTTGATAGCGACCTTTGTTCCAAGAAGTGAAATAAGTTCATTTTCAATATGAATAACATCTGATTGTTTGGGAGCGACTATTTTTACCTTTAAATTATTTTTAAAAGATTCAGAATATTTCTTTACTAAAGCTTCAGTTTGCCGGACACTTAATTCTTCCCGGACAACTTTTTGGTGCAACGTCATCATTTGTAGAGATTTTCGCAATCCCAAAATTGCCAGTGCATGACCAGTGGAGATTTTTCCGGAATTTAGACTGGATTTTATTTCGGGGGGTAGTTTTAAAAGGCGGAGCGCATTGGCAATAGCTGGCCTGCTTTTCCCCACACGCTTGGCAATGTCATCTTGAGAAAGATCATATTTCCCACTCAAAATGGCATATCCTTCCGCTTTCTCAAGGGGCTTCAGATCAACACGCTGAATATTTTCCACTAGGGCATATTCCATCATTTCCACATCAGCATCCACACTGAGAATATAAACGGGAACCGTTTCTAACCCTGCATCTTTTGCAGCCCTGAGCCGCCGTTCACCGGCAATTAGTTCAAAATCCCCACCTTCTAATTCACGAACCGTTAAGGGTTGTAAGATTCCATTCTCTTTAATGGAAGCGGTGAGTTCCTCCATTTGTTCGGGATTAAATTCCTGTCGAGGCTGATTTCTATTGGGAATAATTTGAGTTAATGGTACAGCGCCATCAATATGACGATCATCCGTCGCATAAGATGGAATGAGAGCATCAAGCCCTTTGCCTAATCTTTTATCAGCCATTATTATTCAGAAATTCAGTTACAAGATTCATATAATTATGGGCACCGGTGGAGGTGGCATCATAAAGTAAAATAGGCTTGCCATGACTTGGAGCCTCGCCGAGACGCACATTCCTTTTAATATAGGTTTCGTACACTTTATCACCAAAATATTCATGGAGTTCCTGCACTACCTGCCGGGAGAGGTTGAGCCTGTGATCATACATGGTTATAAGAATACCCTCAATCTCCAGTTCCTTATTCAAATGTTTCTGCACCATGCGGATTGTATTCAGCAATTGGGAAAGCCCTTCCAAGGCATAATATTCACATTGTATGGGAATGATAATGGTGTGAGCAGAGGTTAATACGTTTATGGTTAGAAGTCCCAGGGATGGAGGACTATCAATAATGATATATTTATATTTTCCTTTCACATCTTCCAGGGCTTCCTTTAACATTCTCTCCCGCGAAAAGAGGCTCACCAGTTCAATTTCTGCACCTACTAATTGCGCACTGGATGGTACCACATCCAAAAATTCTAAATCCGTTTTCTGAACTGCATCTGATAGTTTTGCTTTGCCAATTACGACATCATAAATGGATTGCTTATAGGAACCAATTTCAATGCCTACACCGGATGTGGCATTGGCTTGGGGGTCCATATCAATAAGGAGAGTTGGGGTTTCAGTTACAGCTAAATATGCAGAAATATTTACAGCGGAGGTGGTTTTTCCCACTCCTCCTTTCTGATTGGATACCGCAATAATTTTTGTGTCAAATAATTTCATTGGTATGTAAAACGGGAGGAAAATATACCGGGTTGTTTGTTCACCGTGCAATGGGAACTAATTAGAAGCCTTTTATTATTTTCTTATTTCCTCAATAGGTAAAGTGGTAATTTATAACTTACTTAAAGAGAGATAACAGAAATGGATGCAATCCAAATTACTCAATCCGTTGCTATTCTGTGTGATGGCAATAATATTGAACGTAGCATACATGCAGAATCAAAGTCCAACCACACCATGGTTAATTTCGATGAATTGGTTCCCCGATTATTAAATGGCAGAGGGCTAAATCGCCTTATTTATTTCAGGGAAGGGAAAGCAATTTCAACCAAATTTGCTGAAAGACTCCATGAAAATTATTACGGAGCCGTAATCCCTTGTCATAAATCCGCCGATATTCCCCTCTCAATTAAAGCCACCCAACTATCTTCAAAAGTGGATACTATAATTATAATGTCGGGGGATTCAGACTTTGTTGAGCTGGTTCGCCACTTGAAAGCAGAGGGTGTACGGGTAGAAATTGCTGCTGTAAAAAGAACCACAGCTAAAATATTAATAGAAGAAGCTTCCTACTTTCATGAAATTACTAAAGACGACTGGTTTGAATATAAAGCACCACAAAAAGGTGGGAAAGGTAGAAAGAAAAAGTAAATAATCCCATCAAGCAAGGTTGCTTAATGTACAGCGACCAGCCCTGGTTGCAGAAAACTAATTCAATAGGGTAATTAACTAAACACCTTCAAGCATACCCACCCATAATGTTAGCAGTTTACGGTTGGCGGGTAAAGTTGCTTGATGAACAACTAAGTCCCTGCAGATTGTAATACCTCACCTAATTCACCCTTTTCTTCCATTTCCATCACAATATCACAGCCACCAATAAGTTCGCCTTTCACAAATAGCTGGGGAATGGTAGGCCAATTGGAATGAGCCGAAAGGTTTGTTCTAATTTCAGGATTCTCTAAAATATTTACATCCTGATAGACAACCGAATGGTTATTTAGAATACTTACTACCCGTGCTGAAAACCCGCACATGGGACGGTCTTTTGTACCCTTCATAAACAATATGATGGGTGTGTTTTCTATATCATGTATTATTTGTTCTTTCTGTGTCAAAACTTCCTCCATAGTTATATTTCCTCCAAAAATCAGCTGTTAGTTGAAATGTAAATTTATATCCAAATCAGGTCTTAATCCTATAGCCTTTCGAAAACATAAATGAAGCCAACGTTGAAAAAAATATTGCAAATAAAATACTAATACCAAGAGACAGTTCATGAGATGTTTC
>DTTG01000217.1:0-1367 GCA_012964845.1 Fidelibacterota bacterium | reverse complement strand
GCCTTGTTCTGAAATCTGGTTAATAACTTTCGCCATTTCTTTTTCAGGATGGTCTATATTCACATGAATCTTTCCGTCAATTATATTAAAAGTCCAGGGGTTTAATTTCAAATCAGTAACTTCAGAAGTAAGCGTAATTTCCAAACCAGACATACCATGAGACTGGGTTAAATTATCAGGTGAATCAGTAACAATAATATTGCCATCATTGATAATAGATACGGTTTCACAAAGCTGTTCTGCTTCCTCAATATAATGCGTTGTCAGAAGAATGGTTTTGCCCTCCACATTGATTTGCCGCAGATAATCCCAGAGCATGTGACGAAGTTCAATATCCACACCTGCCGTGGGTTCATCTAATATGACAATTTGTGGGTCATGCACCAATGCCTTTGCAATTTGCACTCTCCGTTTCATTCCACCAGAAAGTTCTCGAGCCCTGGAGTTTCGTTTTTCAGTTAAACCGAATTGTTCCAGCATTACAGAGGTACGCTCTTTGGCTTCTTTATTTGATAAACCATAATATCCTGCCTGAAGTTCTAACAGTTCTCCAATACTGAAAAATACATCAAAATTTAATTCTTGGGGAGAAAGTCCAATAAGTTTTCGGGCCTGCCGAAACTCCTTTACAGAATCATGACCCATGATAGTTGCTGAACCACTGGTGATATTTACAAGCCCGGTGATAATTCCAATGGTGGTGGTCTTCCCGGCACCATTGGGGCCTAAAAGTCCATAGAATGACCCCTGAGGAATGGAAAGATTTATTCCCTTTAGAGCTTCTAATCCGCCTTCATATACCTTGCGTAAATTTTTAACTTCTAATGCTGGTATCATTTTGATTTTTGAATGAGAGTGGCAACATTTTCCACATGGGGAGTATGTGGAAACATATCCACCGGGCGGAGTTTTTTAAGCTCATACTTTTCGTTACACAACAATGCAACATCCCGTGCCTGGCTGGCAGGATTACAAGACACATACACAATCCGTTTAGGAGACTTTTCTATAATATCCTCAATTGTTTTAGTGTGGAGCCCTGCCCTAGGCGGATCAACCACTACTACATCCGGATGTTCTAACTCTTTAGCTTCGGTATTTTCACGAAACAGATTCTCAAGGTTGCCACCAAAAAACCAGGCATTTTTTACCTTATTATGAATTGCATTCTGCATAGCATCTTGTACCGCTGACATAACCAGTTCAAACCCATAGACCATTTTCGCATGTTTGGATAGGAAGAGAGAAATAGAACCCGTCCCACAAAAAAGGTCGTACACAATCTCACTGCCTGTAAGTTGGGATTCTTCTAAAATAATATCATATAATTTTTCAGCCTGTTTGGTATTGGTCTGGAAAAATGAATC
>DTTG01000216.1 GCA_012964845.1 Fidelibacterota bacterium | reverse complement strand
TGGTATTCTGTCCGTCATATGGAACTTTTGAGTGTAGGAATTAATTGTGCCCTTGGTGCTGTAGAAATGCGCCCCTTTCTTGCGGATTTATCTGCTGTTGCAGATGTACCCATCAGCGTACATCCCAATGCAGGCCTTCCAAATGAATTGGGAGAATATGATCAATCCCCGGAGTTTATGGCAGATATCATTGGAGAATTTGCTAGTAGTGGCTTAGTCAATATTGTAGGGGGATGCTGTGGTACAACACCTGAGCATATAAAAGCTATTTTTCAGAAAGTACAATCTATACCGCCAAGAACAATCCCCAAAATACCAGAATGTACCAAACTCAGTGGATTAGAACCTCTAAATATCGATAAAAATTCTCTCTTTGTTAATATTGGTGAACGAACCAATGTATCAGGTTCCAAAAAATTTGCGAGCCTTATCCGGGAAGAAAAATATGAAGATGCATTGTCAGTGGCAATCCAGCAGGTGGATGGCGGGGCGCAGATGATTGATGTGAACATGGACGAAGGATTACTGGATTCAGAAGCCTGTATGGAGATATTTCTTCGAATGATTGCATCTGACCCGGCAATTTCCCGGGTACCCATTGTGATTGACTCATCCCGCTGGGAGGTCATAGAAACGGGTTTAAAAAACATTCAGGGAAAGGGTGTTGTCAACTCCATTAGTTTGAAGGATGGGGAAGAAGCCTTTTTAGAAAAGGCAGGGAAAATTCAGAAATATGGGGCAGCCGTTATCATAATGTCATTTGATGAAAAAGGCCAGGCAGATACCTATGACCGCAAGATTGAAATTTGCTGCCGATCTTATAATCTACTGACAATTCAGGCAGGATTTTCTCCGGAGGATATCATATTTGACCCGAATATTTTTGCCGTGGCTACAGGACTTGAAGAACACAATGAATACGCCCATGCCTATATTCGTGCCTGTATAAAGCTTAAAGAGTTATACCCTCTTTCCCTTATCAGCGGGGGAGTAAGTAATCTGTCATTTTCCTTCAGGGGGAATAATGCTATCCGTGAGGCAATGCATACCGTTTTCCTGTATCATGCCATACAATCTGGAATGACTATGGGCATTGTTAATCCGGGGCAAATTTCTATTTATGACGATCTGACACCAAAATTAAGAGATGTAATTGAGGATGTTCTATACAACAGATCTCCTGAAGCAGGGGAGAAATTATTAGAAGCAGCCCAGGGCATCCAGCAAAAACAAGCAGTCAAAAAGGAAGACTCAGCCTGGCGGAAACTTCCCATTGGAGAGAGGCTCACATACTCATTAGTGGATGGCATCACTTCTCATATTGAAGAAGATACCGAGGAAGCCCGGAAAGAATTAGAGGACCCTGTAAAAGTAATTGAAGGTCCCCTTATGGATGGAATGAACAGGGTTGGCGATTTATTTGGATCTGGAAAAATGTTTTTACCTCAGGTGGTTAAATCAGCAAGAGTCATGAAAAAAGCAGTCACTTATTTAACGCCATTTTTAGAAAAGGCAAAAAAGTCCACCAGCAAAAATGGCAAGATATTATTGGCTACAGTCAAAGGAGATGTGCACGATATTGGTAAAAATATTGTAGGGGTTGTATTGGGCTGTAATAATTATGATATCATCGACCTTGGTGTGATGGTTCCGGTTCAGGAAATATTGAAGACTGCTAAAGAAGAAGAAGTCGACATAATCGGGCTTAGCGGACTTATTACTCCGTCACTTGATGAAATGGTTAATGTTGCATCTGAAATGGAACGAACAGGCGTTAAATTGCCATTATTAATTGGAGGAGCTACGACTTCCAAAGTACACACTGCTATAAAAATAGAACCGGCATATTCACATGGAACCATTTATGTGACCGATGCCTCAAAGAGTGTAGATGTTGTGCGTAAGCTGCTATCTAAAAATAGAATGGAATTTCAAAACGAAGTGAGCGAAGAATATGCCCAAATCCGATTAAAAAGAAGGGACGGTCAAAGAGTAAAATATCTTACAATTTCAGAATCTAGAACTAAAAAATATCAAATAAACTGGGATAATTATTTTCCACCAGAACCTGTCACTAAGAATGCAATAATCCTCAATAATTATCCATTGGAAGAGCTTGTTCCCTACATTGATTGGACACCTTTTTTTACAACATGGGAATTAAGGGGAAAATATCCTTCAATTCTGGAAGATGATAAATATGGAAATGAAGCTACAAAACTATTTAAGGATGCAAAACAATTGCTCAATGAAATAGTTAAAAATAAATTATTAAATGCAAATGCAGTTGTACATATTTTCCCAGCTTCATCAGTGGGGGATGATGTGGAAATTTATGACTTGAATGAAGATGCAATTGCACAAGTCCATTGTCTCCGGCAGCAAATTAAAAAAGCAGATTATCAATTTTGTCTTTCAGATTTTATCGCTCCAAAAGATTCTGGAAAACAGGATTGGCTTGGAGCTTTTGCCGTAACAACTGGTATTGGATTAAATAAAATCGTGGAAGAATTTGAAGCGAATGATGATGACTATAATGCAATTATGGCCAAAGCCCTTGCAGATAGGTTAGCAGAAGCATTTGCTGAGAAATTACATGAACTAACCCGAAAGCAATATTGGGGGTACGCAACAGAAGAAAATTTGTCTTTAGAAAATGTGTTGAAGGAAAAATATTATGGAATTAGACCGGCACCCGGATACCCCGCATGTCCAGATCATTCTGAGAAAGAAATATTATTCAAGCTCCTTAATGCCGAAGTGAACACGGGAATTCAACTTACATCAAATTTTGCAATGGACCCACCTGCATCAGTATGCGGTTGGTATTTTTCACATCCGGAATCCAAATATTTCAGCATCGGAAAAATATCTGATGACCAACTTAAAGATTATTGCCAGCGTAAACAAGTAGATTTGGAAGATATGAAACGATTTATTTCCCCCTTTCTTAAGGAGAATATTCAATCCGAAACCCAATTAGCATGAGGAGTTAAATGAAAGTAATTGAACATATTGACAATGCAAAAGACCCTTTATTCAGTTTTGAAATTATTCCTCCTATAAGGGGGAAAAGCGCCCAGGAAATTATTGATATTGTTAAAGACCTTGAGCCTTTTAATCCGCCATTTATTGATGTTACCAGTCACCCTGCAGAAGCATATTATGAAGAGAATACGGATGGTGAGGTAAAGCGGCGTGTAAGGAAAAAAAGACCAGGGACAATCAGCATATGCGGAATTATTCAGAACCGCTTCAAAATTGATACAGTTGCCCATTTATTATGCCGGGGTTTTACACGGGAAGAAACCGAAGATGCAATTATTGAACTAAATTATTTGGGTATTCATAATATTTTGGCTGTTCGCGGAGATGAGACTAATTATAAAAAACCGGTTCAAGCTGGACGTACCGTTAATGTATTTGCTTCTGATTTGGTGAAACAGCTGAATGATTTGCGGTCAGGTATTTACCTGGATGAAATTATAAATGCAGATCCTGTGGATTTATGTATCGGTGTTGGCGGGTATCCTGAAAAACATTTTGAGGCACCAAACCTCAAAAAAGACATTGAATATTTGAAGCAAAAAGTCGATGCAGGTGCCGATTATATTGTCACACAAATGTTTTTTAATAATGCGGACTTTTTTCATTTTGTGGATGAATGCAGAAAGGCGGGTATAACGGTACCAATTATTCCGGGGTTAAAAATTCTTAATAATCCCAAACAATTAACCTCAATACCAAAAAACTTTTATGTAAACATTCCCACGGAACTTTCCGAAGCAATTGAGAAAAATCCAAAGCATACTCGCGAAATTGGTGTTGAATGGTGTTTAAAGCAATGTGAAGAATTATTGGAAAGTGGTATAATGTGCATTCATTATTACATCATGAGCGGTGCGAGTGCCGTAACAAAAGTATTGAAGGAATTGAATAAATAAATTATCGTAAATTAACCGTCTAGAAAGGAAATGAAATACCATGAGTAACTACCTATTTACATCAGAATCTGTAACTGAAGGGCACCCGGATAAGGTCTGTGACCAAATATCCGATGCCATATTGGATGCAATTCTTAAAAATGATCCAAATGGAAGAGTGGCATGTGAAACCCTCACCACTACAAATTTGGTAATAATTTCAGGTGAAATTACTACAGATAATCATCCAGACTATGAAAATATTGTTAGAGAAACGATTCGCAAAATTGGATACACAGATAATTCTTCAAAGTTTAGTGCTGATACAGTTGAGATACAATTATATATTGATGAACAAAGCCCAGAGATTGCCCAGGGAGTTAATGAACTTAATGATAAAGAACAGGGTGCAGGAGACCAAGGTTTAATGTTTGGTTTTGCCTGTAAGGAAACTCCCGAACTCATGCCCTTGCCCATCCAATTATCACATCGTCTAACAGAAAGACTTGCAGAAGTACGAAAAAATGGAACGCTGTCCTGGCTACGGCCTGACGGTAAATCTCAGGTAACGGTTGAATATGATGGTTTCACTCCAATTTCTATTTCGAAAGTTGTCATAGCAACCCAGCATGATGACATGTTAGATACATACTCTAATGAAGAGGAAGAACATGCATTTATTACAAAAGAAATAATTGAAAATGTAATTACTCCGGTGCTTGATAAATATGAAATTGATTATGATGAAAATTTCATAGTGAATGGCACTGGCAGGTTTGTACTTGGAGGACCTGAAGCAGATACAGGTCTTACAGGACGGAAAATAATTGTAGATACTTATGGCGGGTATGCTCGTCATGGAGGAGGTGCTTTTTCTGGTAAAGACCCCTCAAAAGTTGATCGGTCAGCCAGCTATATGACGCGATATATTGCAAAAAATATTGTAGCCGCAGATTTAGCTGAACGATGTGAAGTTCAATTGGCATATAGTATTGGAGTTGCTGAACCAGTATCCATTAATGTTGATACATTTGGAACCGGCGTATTGAGGGAGGAAGAGTTAACAAATATTATTCAAAATGTATTTAATTTAACTCCATCTGGGATTATTAATTCGCTTGGGTTGAAAAAAGATATTTACAAGGAACTAGGGGCTTATGGCCACTTTGGTAGAGAAGGTTTACCTTGGGAAAAAACAGATAAAATTGAACAATTAAAACAAGAAATTAAACTGGAGGAAAGTGTTGGATAACTTAACAATGGAAGTAGAAACTATGAATCAAACCAATGACTACAAAGTAGCAGATATTAGCCTGGCAGAATTTGGACGTAAAGAAATTCAGTTGGCAGAAGTTGAAATGCCTGGATTAATGGCACTTCGGGAACAATATAGGGAAAGCAAACCACTTGCAGGTGCGCGAATTGCAGGCTGTATTCACATGACTATTCAATCTGCCGTACTCATTGAAACACTGATTGAATTGGGTGCTGAAGTTCGGTGGTCGTCATGTAATATTTATTCCACACAAGACCACGCTGCTGCAGCAATTGCAGAAGCAGGTTATGGTGTTTTTGCATGGAAAGGTGAGACTGAAGAAGAATTTTGGTGGTGTATTGAGCAGACACTTAATTTCGCAAATGGAGAGGGTCCAAACCTTCTACTGGATGATGGGGGAGACCTTACCCAAATAGTGTTAGAAAAACGAAAAGAGTTGATTCCTTCAATAAAGGGTGTATCAGAAGAAACCACCACCGGAGTACAAAGATTACACCAGTTATTTAAAGAAAATGGATTGCCCTGGCCAGCCATCAATG
>DTTG01000215.1:13644-21438 GCA_012964845.1 Fidelibacterota bacterium | reverse complement strand
ATCAGAATGGATAGCGGAGACTTCACACAGACACAGAAGGTGGTGCTGGTTAAATAGCACTTCCTAAATAAACTTTGTGGGGTGAGCCGATACCCAAATCACTCCAAATGTCATACGCCTACCCTTCTCTAAAAACAATTATCTACGAATCTACCATCTAGATGTGATGTAGTCATTTGGATATGTATCCTTTTTAGTAGTAAATTATTTTAAATTCATAATTAGGAGGAAATATTAAATATATTATAATCATATTATTACTTAATACATTCTTAAAGTCTGAAGTTAATGATGGATTAGTATTAATTTCAGATTTCAGCAGTGAGACTATCGTATTAATTGATATTGATAATAATATTGTCAATTCTTGGGAAGTCAATGATTATAATTTATTAAGATCTTACTTAACTCCTGATAGCATATTGGTAACTATTTCAAAATTAAATAATTTGCCTGTATTACAAAAATATGACTGGGATGGTTTATTATTATGGACATTTATATTTGAAGAGGGGGAATGTCTAATTCACCATGAACAAGTAATATTACCAAATGGAAATATTCTAGCAATTTGCAAAGAAACAATTATTGCTGAAGAAAACATTTATTTTAATGAAGATATAGTCATTGACAAAATAATAGAAATAGAACCATTAGATAATGATCAAGCGAATATTATTTGGGAATGGCATTTTTATGATCATCTCATTCAAGATTATGATCCTAACATGTTAAATTATGGAATCATATCAGAAAATCCACAATTATTTAATATAAATGCCTATAATTCACTTGGTGATTTTACTCATTTAAATTGTGTTGATTTTAATTCTGAATTGAATCAAATTATTTTTTCTTCAAGATCTCTAAATGAAATATTTATTATTGATCATTCAACAACAACTGAAGAAGCAAAAAGTCATATAGGAGGTATTTATGGCAAGGGTGGTGATTTTCTCTATAGATGGGGGAATCCAATTAATTATAATAGAGGAGATTTTGGGGATCAAAAATTACATGCTCCTCATGCTGTTAATTGGATTCCTTCAGATTTTCCTGGAGGAGGTAATATTTTATTATATGATAATGAATATGATGTTTCCATTTCTGCCATAATCGAGTTTCAACCGCCTATTTTATCTAATGGTCTATATTCATTGGATGCAAATGAACCATTTGAACCAAATGAATACACTTGGATAAATCATTCTTCAAATTATTATTCCCTAAGTCATTCGGGTGCATTTAGAATGCCTAATGGAAATACATTAATTACAATATTTGGTGTCCCGCCACTATATGAAATTAATATTATTGAAATTGATGAGAATGGGAGTTTACAATGGGAATATTTAGGAAGTTTTATAACCTTTAGGGCTTCAAAATATCCTCTTTCTTATTTTAATAGTATGGTGCAAATAGGAGATATAAATGAAGATGGATTATTAAATATCCTTGATATTGTTATCCTAGTAAACTGTGCATTACAGATTGGATATGACTATGAATGTTATGATGAACTAGGTGATACTAATTTAGATGGTGTTATTAACATTCTTGATGTTGTTATTCTTATTAATATTATTCTCAACCCTTAATAGCACTTCCTAAATAAACGTTGTGGGGGCAGGCCACTGTTCCTTATGGGAGTGCAGAAAGGAGTAGCCTTTGCCCGGGGGTAGGGATATCCAGCCCAATGCTACTTTAGAGAGATTCAGATCATTTTTCAGGATAGAAACAAAATCCGGTAATTCATTTAAATTATAATTCTTTTTACTATACATTTCGGAATTCCTTATGCAACGGCCTTCAGTAATTATATATCATTTGGTATCGGTAGTAATAAAAAGCCTCCGGGTATTGATAATTCAAACTACGGAGGCTTTTTACATTGATTGGATTATGCTTCTATTTTCTGATCTAAATTATCACCGCAGGATGATCCTTTAGCCCTTCCGCATTTATTTCCACAGCATCCGCAGCACCAGCAGCGAAGGACAAATCCTAATGCAATTAGGGGCAGTCCTAAATAAGTTAGACATCCACAACAGCCTGCACATGCTGCACCAGTGCATGCTGAACCAAATATTGCCAAGCTCAATAGCAATGATCCTCCTACAAAACATATGAGGTCTGAGCAGGCCATTAAATAGCAGCATAACTTTTTGTTATTATCTTTTTCCATTTTTACTCCTTCTTTTTATTTTATCTTATTTTTAATTGAGTGAAATCATTCCTTCAGCACTTTCTCAACCAATTTCACCACATCCAAAATATTTTGGGCTCCATCATTATTTAAGTCAGTTAAGTTAGTTATTGGGTTAAGGCTACTCCCATAAATTCCCTCACAAATATCTAACATTCCATTATTATTACAGTCACTGCCATCTCCTTCACCACCGCAAACCCCACATGCATCAATAATTGCATTGCCGTTTGGCAATCCCTTACAGTCACAACTACCCGTATTGGGCTCATCATTTCCGCCGCAGACGCCACATTTATCTTTTGTAATGGTCATGTCTCCTCCACAAATACCAAAACAATCTCTTTCCCAAACAGGAACTCCTCGCCAGTCTTGTAATTTGAACTCCATATCAATTTCAGCTCCACAAAGGAGTGTCCCATCAAAGTCCGCACCGGTAAAATCGGCATGTTTTAGATTTGAACCCTCTAAATTGGCATTTTTCAAATTGGCATTCATAAGTTTGGCATCGAATAATGAGGCGTCAGTCAAGTTAGCATCTTGAAGATTGGTGTTCACTAAATTTGCATAACGTAAATCAGCTACTATCAATGATGCATTTTTCAGGTTGGCTTCATTGAGATTCGCGTACCATAACCATGCATCTGTTAAATTGGCATTTTCTAGATTCGCATCCATAAGGTCTGCATCAAATAAAGAAGCATCCTTCAGATTTCCGTTTATTAGATTTATATGCACCAATGATGCGTTAACCAAATTAGCGCCTTCTAAATTTGCATTCTTGAGATTGGCATTTTCTAAATTAGCATAGCGGAAATCTGTACCTTTTAGATTGGCATCTTCTAAATTTGCCCAGCTGAGATTGGCATTTACCAAATTTGCATTTACAAGATTAGCTTTGGTTAGGTTTGCAGTAACAAGTTGGGAATAGCGAAGATCAGCCCCAACCAAATATGCGCCCTCTAAATTAGCCCATTTCAAATCAACATTCCGAAGGTTGGCGTTAGGGAGCCAGCAATTCAGCATATAAGAATAATATTTTTGCCAAGTTGTCTCATTGCAGTCACAATTATACTTTGTATTATTCTTTTCATTATACTCACTGCAATCATCTGCAAATATTGGAATAATGAAAATTGTTAGAAAAAAGAAATATCGCATTAGCTTTCCATGATAATTAGCATCTGTAATTTATAGCATTTGTGGGAATTTCTTAAAAGGGGATGCCTGCCTTAAGAATAAATGGGTGAGCGTTATTTAATTGTGACGATAAAGGGGGAAATTAGTTCAATCTTTTCTTCCAGGCTTTTCCCTAAGAGAAGATTTTTCCTCTTAGATAATTCCTGATACTCAGGGAGTATGGAAATCAGGTTAGCGACATAATTACCCTTAATTGCAAAATTTACATTTTGAGGAATAATTGATTCATTTTCATAAAAATACCGAGCGTTTAAAGTAGAGACGACCACGCCTATAATTTCGCCATTTTCGTTTAAAAGAGGACCTCCGCTATTTCCCGGCTGAATAGGATTACTAATTTGTATGAGCCTAGGATCATCTTTAATTCCATATAACGAACTGATATCTCCCGTAGATAATTTCACAGATTTACCTAAAATCTCTCCAAGAGGATACCCTAAAGTAAAAATCTCCTGGCCTAATCTCATATCGCTGGTATTTGATATAATAAATGGTATATCCTCTGTAAAGTATTCAGAAATATGAAAATCTTCTAATGCCAGTAATGCAATATCATTATTTTTATCCTGTAAGGCTATCTTAGCTGTAAACGATTTATCAATAGAGGGAAAATAAACTTCAATTTCCTGCTTGCCGTGAATGACATGGTAATTGGTGATAATTAACCCGTTTCCAGAAATGACAAATCCGCTACCCATTGATTGCAGTTGAGTATTAACTGCCAATCCAGGCGCCGTCATATAAAATGGGGGATATACTTTTAAAGAAATATTTTCTCTATCATAATTTATAGGATATTTTGAAAAAGCCGATGAAGTCCTAAAAATGCCGCTTTCTTCCAATATTATATTGCGTATTTTTTCGGTATGATCAGCCATAAACCAATGTTCTTCATAGGTATGCTGATAGCCATTTTTACTGTAATAGGCTTTCATTTGTCCTCTGGGCCATTCGGTTTCTTCACTATGGAGGATATAGGCATTATATCGGTTATATTCTTCTTTATCACGAATAATTGCTACTTCATATTTTCCTGCAATTTCGTTATTCCCTTTTACACCAGTGAGCATATTCTCCCAATCTGTGTTCTCAGAAACAGTCCAAATACCTTCAATAGGATCTAAAACATTTTCATGATAATATTCCTTGAAATCGTTTTTATCCAGATCAATGGATGACCAAAACATAGTTTCAATGGCATCAAATGATATAATATTGGCAGTGATTCCGTAACAGCTATTCGTTTCATCCGGAAGTTTTATATTAATGATATGCAATGCGTCTCCACCTACTTTGCGGACTTTCCATTTTGCCAGGCGAATGACATCATTATAATCACAATTGATCATTGATGGTACTGCATTATTTATAGTTAATTTTCCCATTTTTAATGATTGAGGAGGTAATGGGTCTAATTCATGGTAAACGGATATATTGTATTCTGCAGATTTAGCCGCTTTGGGAGCTCTCTGTGGTTGATAGTTTACATAGGGTGCACAAGAAATACCCAAAAATAAACATATTGCCATTGTGATTTTAAATTTCGCGGTGTTCCCCATAAATGAAATTTAAGAATTATATAACGCTGATGTTACATTTATTTCTACTTTTCTAAAAAGCTAATTAATTGGAGAAAAACCACCTTGGACGATGTCAACTAATAATTTGAATTAAAAATTAAATGCTAAATTGATACGTATTGAATTAGAGGTTTGCGATAATTGAGGATCCATTGAAATATTGAAATTAGTTCGTTCAAGATAAATTACATCAAAGAATGAAATTAGACGATGAAGTATTAAACCACCCACGGAAAATTTAGCATATTTATTAAATGATGCGGACTTTATCCGCATTTCATCAAATTTAATACGATTTTCAGAATTATCCCATTGCCATTCAAATCCTTCGCCTTCTTTATACTTATCATTCACCAATCTTTTACGTTCTTTAGTATCATTGTAAACATCCAAACTATTATAATGCCCAAGATTTACTACAAATAAATAGTTTTTGCCAGTCATATCCACATCGGCATGAAGTTCGGCAAAAGCAGTATAATCACTTTCATACCAATCTGCTGTTTGCTTTCCCCCTATATAAATCAACCAAAGAGCAGCTTCCCTGATGAAGAAATTATTCGCTCGTTCTGATTCTCCCATTGTGTGCTCTCCCCACCCCGGCAAAACCATTGACTGAAGCTTTGATTTTGCATTTCCATCTACTTGTGCAGAAATACAAGTCAGGCTAATTAACATTAATAATAAATATTTTTTCATTTTTTTCTTAATAATACTCCCAGGATAAAAAACATGGAAATTACTGCACTTATTTGGGCAAATATATCCCCATATTTGGTGTAAAAAGTAACCCCATTAGAAGGCATTATTGCAGCATTAATCACTCCTGTTTGATTCAACGGTAATTGTTTAACGATGTTCCCCGATGGGTTTACAACCATTGATATACCCGTATTCGTACACCTTAAAACCGGTCTGCGATTCTCAATGGCCCTGTAAACTGCCTGCTTTGCATGTTGCTGAGGCTCAGGTGGAGTTTCGTACCAACCATCATTCACAACATAAACCAATACCTGAGCTCCAAGCCTTACAAATTCTGCACTTAAGGCTGGAAAAGTAGATTCGAAGCAAATCATTGCTGCAAATGTTGTATTCTGGATATTAAACATTCTGAATTCATCACCGTGAGTGAAATTTGCCTGACCCAAATTTAATTCTTTTAATGAGGGGAAAGCCCCAGACAATGGTATATGTTCCGCCATAGGTACTAAGGTTAATTTATTATATATTTTTGAAACTGAATCTGTAGAAATTAAAACTACTGAGTTAAAGAATTTTCTTTTCTCCTTTTCTCCGGTATAATACGGTATTCCCGATAACAATTTCGAATCATCCAATTCAGATTGAATCCATTTTAAATAATATTGATTGCCCTGCAGTATATAAGATGATGTAGCAGATTCTGGCCATATGACTATATCAACTCCATTATCAATAGCTGGTTTGGAAAGTGTTATTAGTGATTCAATATTTTCACGAACTGCCCCGGGTTTCCATTTTTGTGAAAGATGAATGTTGGGCTGTATGAGGGTAATATCCATTTTTTTTCCAATGTCTGCCTGTGGAGTTGGGGTAAGAATTATCCCTGTTATCCAGGGTAGTAAGAATATGGAGACTACAGCAAATGAATGTCCAGGGTAGGGTCTATCCATCCAATTATAAATAGAAACATTCAGCAAAATAATCCAAAATGTAATTCCGTAAATTCCGGTGATTTCTGCATTTTGGACCAAGGTAAGAAAATCCAACTGAGTATTTGCTAAAGCTGTCCATGGTCCTCCGGTTAACACATCCATATTACGGATATATTCAACAGCAGTCCAGACAAATGGCAAGAGCCAGAACCATCGTTGTGAATAATGGGATTTTAGGTAACCAGTAATTAAACTGATACCTGCAACATTCAAAGAGCAATAAAATACTGCGGCAAACATGGAAATCACACCAATGATTGGTGTTGTACCAATATTCATTGCCAGCCAAAATATTGTGGTTAAATAATAGGCTAAACCCCAAATAAAGCCAGCTTTGAAAAAATCTTTTCTGGACTTAATTCGATTCAGTACAAATATTAATGGCACCAGGCTAAACCATGCCAGCCAACCTAAATGCAGTGGTTGTTGGGCAAGTCCCGTTAATATTGCTGAAATTATGAGAATAAATGGAGAATAGGCAACTCTCATTCAGGACTGAGAATCCAGGTATTCTTGAAGAATGATTGCGGCGGCAGTTTCATCCACCCTGCCCTTTTCGTGACCGGTTTTTACTCCCTGCAACTGTAAACTTCTTTCTGCGGCCACACTGCTGAGGCGTTCATCAATGGGAATTATTTGAATTTTTCCAAGGGTGAATAATTCATCAATAAAATTCTTTACGATATCTGTCTGCTTTGAATGTTCGCCTTTTAATGTAAACGGAACCCCCACCACAATTTTATTCACATCTTTTTCTTTAGCAGTTTCCAGAATTGCGGATAAATAATCAGGCGTTTTTTTTCGATCTATAACTGTTAAAGGTTTGGCAATAATGCCAAATGGGTCTGACAGTGCCAATCCTATGCGGCGCTCCCCATAATCAACTCCAAGGATTCTACTCAATCAGTTTTAGTCCACTCTTGATGAAGTTTCATTCGAATATTTTTTCCGGGTTTAAAATGTATTTTTCTTCTAGGCGGAACATATACTTCTTCATTAGTTCGAGGATTTCGTGCACGTGGTTTGGCTTTGGTTGGCTTCACTTCAAAAACACCAAATTTTCTTAGTTCTATCCGGATTCTACTCTTTTCTTCTGTTAACATTTCAGCTATGG
>DTTG01000215.1:0-13544 GCA_012964845.1 Fidelibacterota bacterium | reverse complement strand
TTTCTTAGTTCTATCCGGATTCTACTCTTTTCTTCTGTTAACATTTCAGCTATGGTATCTAAAGTTGTATCTAGAATTAATTTCATTTCGTCATGCGTGAGATTTAATTTGTCGCCTGTTCTACGAATTATATCCTCACGAGTGTAGTTTATAGGTTTCATATTACATCCTTTCTGTTGATATGAAGTTTGATATTTTTTGTATTCTTGTTGAAAGCCGGTCTAATTGACGTGTATCTCTAACCTCTAAGACAATAATGCAAGTGGCAATACCCTCTGTTGCTTTCATATCGATGCTGGAGATATTTATATTTAATGCGGATATACATTCTGTAATATCTTTCAAGAGCTGTTTCCGGTCTTCTAATAATATTTTAAGTCGAACAATAAATGAGGTTTGTGGTTTCACATTCCATTCCACAAAAATAAATCTGTCTTCACCTTCCATGCATGGTAAGTTTTTACACGTATTACGATGAATAGTAACTCCTCTTCCCCGAGTTATATATCCTACAATTTCGTCACCGGGAATGGGACTGCAACATTTTGCAAAAGCCAATAATGCATTTGCAACGCCATCAACAGTAACACCCTTAGCTTGCCTCCGTGCCCGATTAATAAATCGCTCAGTTAAAGATTGGCTTTCTGGATCAAAATCTTGTTCATTATAATCAACCGGTTGATATTTATCAATAATATCCCGAACCGTTAATTGCCCATTTGCCAAAGCGGCATAAACCAATTCAACCTGATTAAACCCCATTGTCTGAGGTTTTGCCTGTAACTCATCTAAGATGGAAATTCGTTTCATCCGCCTTAAAGTCTTTTCAATTATTTCTTTCCCAAGCTGGATGCTTTGTTCCGTTTGTTCTTTTTTAACCCAGCGTTTTATATGAGATTTTGCTTTTCCTGTCTGCACAAATTTTAGCCAGGCATAACTTGGTTTTTGAGTATTGGAGGTCAATATTTCAATGGAATCACCATTTTTTAATACCATATTTAAGGGAACTATTTTTCCATTCACCTTGGCACCTATACAATGAATACCTACCTGGGAATGAACCTGAAATGCAAAATCAATTGGTGTGGAATTTGCTGGTAAGGGTGTTACATCACCAGCAGGAGTGAAAACAAATATTTCATCTTTGAATAAATCTACTTTTAGTAGCTTTAGAAATTCATCAGGATTTGAATCTTCTGCCTGAAGTACTTCAACAAGTTCACGAAGCCAGCGCATATGTTTATCAATATTTGAATCATCAGCCTTAATTGCCCCCTTCTCTTTATACAACCAATGGGCAGCAACACCAATTTCCGCTGTTTGATCCATTTCATTGGTTCTTATTTGAACTTCTACCATTTTTCCCTTGTGACCAAAAACGGTAGTATGGATGGACTGATAGCCATTACTTTTTGGTGTTGCAATATAATCTTTAAATCTCTCTTGAAGGGGAGTAAATAATTGATGAATAATACCCAAAATAGCATAACATTCTTCTACTTTATCAGCGATAATTCTAATAGCAAATAAATCAAATAACTCTTCATATTTTTTATTTTGCTTTTGCATTTTGCCAGCAATGGAAAAGTAATGTTTTGCCCTGCCGAATATTTTAGCCTGAATATTAAATTTACTTAATTCTTCTTTTATGGGATTTGTGAATTCCTCAATATATTTCTCTCTTTGTTTGCTGGAGGCTTTAGTTTTCTTTTGCAGGAGCTTGTATTCCTCCGGCTCCAGAGTTTTTAAAATAAGATCTTCTAATTCAATTTTTAATTTATTCATTCCCAAGCGATGAGCTAAGGGTGCATATACGTCTCGGGTTTCAATTGCAATTCGTCTCTGTTTTATAAGGGGAAGATGCTTAATTGTACTCATATTATGAAGCCGGTCGGCGAATTTTATAATAATCACTCTTAAATCTTTGGCAACAGATAAGAACATTTTCATGAAATTTTCAGCTTGCTTTTCACGACGGCTGGAAAACTTTATCCCAGATAATTTGGATACTCCATCTACAAGTTCAGCAATTTCTTCTCCAAATTTATCAACCATATCATTTCGAGACATTTCCGTATCTTCAATGACATCATGCATTAGTCCAGCGGCAATGGTTCGAGTATCCATTTTCCATTCGGAAAGTATGATTCCTACAGAAGAACAGTGTGTGAAATAAGGTTCACCAGAGCGCCGCATTTGCCCCTCATGTGCTTTTTTGCTAAAGCGATACGCTTCCCAAATAAAAGTGATTGCTTCTTCATCTGGGACAGACTCGGGGTATAGATTTTTTATTATTTGCTGGAAATCTTTTGGATAATCATTTCCATTATTATTGGGAAGTATTTTTTTCAGTTTGTCCAGTAACATAATTAAACTGGAATGTCATCGGGAATGTAATCTGTTTGCATACTGCTTAAATTTTCAAATTTTGCATATCGACTAATAAATGAAATATCTACAGACCCTGTTGGACCATTCCGGTGTTTAGCCACAATAATTTGCCCCAATCCCTTATCTTCTTCATCTCTGCTATATACGAATTTTCGATAAATGAAAAGGATAACATCTGCATCCTGTTCAATTGCACCACTTTCCCTAAGATCAGACATGATAGGACGATGGTCCGTTCTATTTTCCACAGCACGTGACAACTGGGAGAGGGCTAAAACGGGTACATTTAAATCCTTGGCTAACGCTTTTAATGATCGGGAAATAAATGATATTTCCTGCTGCCGGCTCTCAATATTTCCCCCTGAATTTAATAACTGAATATAATCAACAATTATTAATTCTACATTTTGTTCTGCTTTTAACTGGCGGGCTTTTGCTCGCAGATCCATAATATTTAAACCTGCAGTATCATCTATAAAAATATTTGCATCAGATAAAGGACCTGCAGCTTGTGAAAGTTTTTTCCATTCATTTTTAGGCAATCGTCCTGTTCTAACCAAATGGCTGTCAACTCGAGCTTCTGCCGTAATTAGACGTTCCACCAATTGAGTATTTGACATTTCTAAACTAAATACGCCAACTTTATGTCCATACTCCAAAGCTGCATTTCTGGCAATAGAAAGAGCGAGCGCCGTTTTCCCCATGGATGGACGCCCGGCACAAATAATCAGGTCAGATTTCTGCAATCCAGACAAGAGATCATCCAAATCATAAAAGCCCGTTGGAACGCCTGTCAGTGTACCTTTTTTCCGACTCCCCCAATTATCCAAAACCTCATGAAGAACAGGTTCAAGGGGAACAAATCCCCCACGTTCTGCATCTTGGGATAAATCAAAAAGTATTTGTTCTGCATGGTCGAGTATAATGGTTGCATCTTCTGTGCTATCATAGGCCTGCGTACTCATTTGTCCAGCAGAACTAATAATGGAGCGAAGAATTTCTTTTTCCTTCACAATTTTCGCATAATATTCCACATTCGAAGCAGTGGGAGTATCTGTTGATAACCCAGTAATGAAATAAGCCCCGCCAACATCTTCCAATTTTCCTGATTTTTTCAACTGATCGGTTACACTAATTGAATCAATCGCTTCATTTTTCTCAAACAACACTGCCATTGCATTGTAAATATGAGAATGGGCTGATTTAAAAAAGCTCTTATCAGTTAGGGTGTGAAATACTCTTGGAACCGCTTCAGGATCAATAAGCATGCATCCCAATACAGCCTGTTCCGCTTCTATAGATTGGGGGGGTAATCTTCCAGCTTGATTTTTAGAAGCCATTTTTTAATCTTGAATTAAATACTTGTCTCTTATCATCTGAAAATCTTCCCAGGCTGGTATTTTGAAATTAGGATTACGCAGTAAAGCCGCAGGATGATAAGTAACAACCAGATCAATCCCCTCGTATTTGAATGTCTTATTTCTAAGGTTTTTCAGAGGTTCTTTTGTTCGTAGAATTGTGCAAGCTGCAATCCTTCCTAACGCCACAATTAACTTGGGTTTGATAAGAGATAATTGAGTTTTCAAGTAGGGCTCACATAATTCGACTTCCCTTGGAAGTGGATCACGATTTTTGGGCGGTCGGCATTTAATTACATTACAAATATAAATATCTTCTCGGGAAAGATTGATGGCGGCAAGAATTTTATCTAATAACTTTCCCGCTCGCCCAACAAAAGGTTCGCCTATTAAATCTTCCTTTTCTCCAGGGGCTTCACCTACAAAGACTATATCTGCATTTGGGTTCCCCACTCCAAATACAAAATTTGATCTGGTATGTCCCAATTCACATTTCAGGCAATTGCAAATAGAAGCATTAAAGGACTCCAAGCTATCCAAATTTTGAACTGGATCACTTGCAATTTGTGCTTCCAAAAATAATTGGTTTCCGTAAAGGTTCCTGGTTTGATCAAAATATCTGAAAATTAATTCAGATTTATGACTCATCTGAATCGGGGATATCTGAATCAGGTTTGCGCCACTCTAATTCCCCATTCAAATGTTCTTCCAAAGCTACAACCATCGGCTTTTCAACATCTTCAAGAATGATTTCTTGTTTGTCAAATTGAATTGAATCTTCAACATCTTCATTTTCGTCAATTTGGATAACACTTTTATCTATAATCTGTTTTGCTCTTTGGGCGACAATCATTACACTTGTGTAAATATCTTCACACTTTTCAAATAAATCACTCATGTGAATTGCTTTTACATTCATTTTATATTCTCCTTGATTATTTTTTCTATTTCTTCTACAGTTTCATCTAAATCTTCATTGATAAATTGAAATTTAAAATCATCTTTAAATTCAATTTCTATTGCAAACCGCTTTAATCGATTTTTGATTAATTTTGTAGATTCATCCCCTCTCTGACTCAGTCTTTCTTCCAAAATTTCTAATTGTTCGGGAATATCATCCCCAGGTGGTTCAATAAAAATACCAATCGTTTCATCAGGGAATTCATCCATCAAACTCAGCCCCCCCTTCACATCAATATCCAAAAGCATTATTCCACCCTCATCTAATACATCTTCAAGGGGTCCCATAAGCGTACCATATTTATTACCGTGCACCCATTCCCATTCAAGAAAATCACCAAATTTTACAAAATGTTCAAATTTTTCATTGGTCATTTGAATATAATCTTTTCCGTCAACTTCATCATCCCTTAATGGGCGGGTAGTAGCTGAAACAGAAAATTTCCAATTTGGATTTCTTTTTAATAAATTTTTACATACGGATGTTTTTCCAGTTCCTGATGGAGCTGATAAAACAACTAAATTGCCTGTACTCATACGATATTTTGCACCTGTTCTCTTATTTTTTCTAATTCATCTTTCATATCTACAGCCAGATGACTAATTTCTATTTCATCTGTCTTAGAGCCAACTGTATTGATTTCTCTCCCCATTTCCTGAAGGAGAAAATTTAATTTTTTTCCCTTATTTTCTGTTGAATTCATATATTTTGTAAATAAATCAATATGACTGTCCAAGCGAACTAATTCTTCTGTTATATCTTTTTTTTCCGCCAGAATCGCAACTTCCTGATATAACCGAGATTCATCTAAATTTATATCATCCACCAAAACTTGAATTTTCTGTTTGTACCGTTCCATATTTTTATCCCGATCCGTACCTGTTATTTTACGAATATTATTTACCAAACCTTTGATTAATTCCAATCGCATGGATAAATCTGTTTTGATGTTTTTCCCTTCGCTCAGACGATTTACTTCCACTTCACTTAAGGTTTTATTTAAGACAGAGAGAAAAACTGTTTTTAGTTCATTTTCATCTTTTTGATCACCGTTTACTACAATATCAGGAAGTCTGAGAATATCCCCCATTGATGGAAAATCAACTCGATCTGATGTTTTCTGAATTTCTTTTACAACCGATAGATATTCTTCTAATTTATCTTGATTCAAAGTCAATCCTGTTTTCTCACCAGGAAGATATTCAACCTTTGCCGTTAAACTCACTCTCCCTCTTTCACACCTTTTTTTAACTATTCTATATGCCTCATCTTCAAATGGGAGAAGTGATTTTGGCAGTCTTGGTGAAAAATCTAAAAATCGACTATTAATAGTTCTAATTTCCACCGTTAAAACCATTTGCTCATTATGTTCGTCCGATCTTCCATAACCGGTCATACTTGCTATCAAATTTACCCTCTGTTATATTTGGGGTTTTTCATTAAAATTCCAAGATTAATATACTAATACTTTTTATGATTAACCTCAAAGAATTTAAGGAGTTATTTTACCCCTTGTCCAGTCAAATTTTTCAAGGAAAATGCCCACTGATACAATTTGAGATGGTTCAAATGGACTATTCTTGGGGGGATGCAAATAAGCATAATCAATTTGAATCATTTTTAAATTCAACCCAATTCCCACACTAAACAGATGATTGTGGGAAATTCCTCCTCGGAATATTACAATCTCATCTTGTTGGTGAAATTCAAACCCAGCATTATAATTTAGTGGGGAATTCCCCATCACATGGGAGCCCATCTCAATACCTAATAATAGGGAAGCCAGCTGAATTTGTCCTCCCGCCGTTATCAACGGGATGATAGTTTCATTTCTGCCTGTGCTCCATTTATTGATACTAATAATATCCTCAACCCTGATAGTGATATCCATTTTCTTTTCAAACAATTGTACTAAAGCGGCAATATCACCAGAAATACCCCATGCACTATAATCCGCTAAACTGGTATAAGTTGGTTTCAGACACGTCCCCAGTACAAATGAGTTATACCTCCGGAAGAATGCAACCTTTAGTCCCAACTCATTTTGGGAAATATCCTTTATATTATAATAATTTATCTCTCCTATCTCCGGAGTTGAGTTACCATTATCTAACCATGCTGACCGAGTATCGAAAATATTCTCAACACTCCTATTTACAATACTAATATAAATTGGAGATTGATTTCCCTGCTTCATTCCATAATGGAGATAGGAAACTGAACTTACCCTCGATAATCCTGCAAATTTATCTTTACTAGAAAAGTAAATGGAAGGTTCTTGAGCATGAATTAGCATTGCCGGGTTTCTCCCCCCAGCTATAGAGATACTATATCCACCCATACCGGCATTTCGGGCATCTTGAGCATCTAAAAATATCCCGCCGCCATATTGAACGGTTTCCGCCCCTCCCAGATTGGCGAAAATGAAGAAAAGAATTATCCTAACAACCATGTTTCTTTTTCAGCTCATCCAATTTTGATAATGCATCTAAGGGTGTCATCTCATTTACATTCAATTCACCCAGTTCTTTCTTCAATGCCTGTTCTTTTTCTGAAAACAAATCCATCTGAGGCCTTAATTCTAAATTCACTTCCGGAGTATAACCATTTTCTCCTTTGCTGTGTTTTTGGAGCAATTCCTTTGCTCGCTGAATCACAACTCGAGGGAGCCCCGCCATTTCAGCAACATGAACTCCATAGCTTTTATCCGCACCCCCAGAAATAATTTTCTTCAAAAATATAATTTTGTCCCCAAACTCTTTTACAGCAACATTCAAATTTACCGCTCTTGGCAATTGGTCTGCCAAAGATACCAATTCATGATAATGAGTGGCAAACAGGGTTTTGGCCTGCACATCTTTATGACTGTGTAAATATTCAGTTACTGCCCATGCCAGTGAAAGCCCATCATAGGTAGATGTTCCCCGACCGATTTCATCTAATAAAATCAAACTTTTTTCTGTGGCATTATTCAATATATTTGCCGTCTCATTCATTTCAACCAGGAAGGTTGACTCTCCTCCAGCCAGGTTATCACTTGCCCCTACCCGGGTGAAAAGTTTATCAATGACACCAATTCGAGCGGAATCAGCCGGGATATAACTTCCCAATTGAGCCAAAATCGTAATCAGCCCAACCTGCCTGAGATAGGTACTTTTTCCAGCCATATTAGGACCTGTAATAATGGCTATTTGAGTTTCATTATTATCAAGGTCTAGGTCATTGGGAATAAAATCTTCACCCATGGGCAGTAAATCTTCAACCACCGGATGTCTGCCATTATGAATAGTGAGGAAAGATGATTCATCTATTTGTGGCCGGCAATATTTTCTGCTAATTGCTAATTGGCTTAATCCTGCAGCCACATCTAATCGGGCTAACACTCTGGCATTGTTCTGAATGGATTTTACACAATTCAAGATTTCCTGCTGCAGCGAGTCAAAAATACCTAATTCTAAAGAAACAATTTTCTCCTCAGCAGAAAGAATTTTTATTTCATATTCTTTTAACTCTTCTGTGAAATATCGCTCAGAATTGGTAAGTGTCTGCTTGCGGATATAATGTTCAGGTACTTTATCCGCGTGAGTTTTAGTAACTTCAATATAATAACCGAACACTCGGTTATAGCCTACTTTCAAACTGGGAATATTATTTTTTCTCTGTTCCTCTGTTTGCATATCCGCCATCCATTGGCTTGCATTTGCTGATAGATGCCGCAGTTCATCAAGATCAGGAGATATTCCTGTTTGTATATATCCACCCTTCTTAGTTGCGACAGGAGGATCTGCTTTTATTTGATGTAATATCTTTTCAGTAATAGCACCAGAGTTTTCGAATCGCTTCACCAGTTTCTTCAAAACCGGATTGCCCTTATTCACCAGTTTTTTAATAGTTGGAATTTTAGCCAGCGTATTTCCGGCGTTTATTATGTCCCTTGGGTTTGCTTTACCACTGGCAACTTTAGCAAGGATACGTTCTAAATCGGATGTTTCCCTTAAAATATTCTGCATGGATTCGTTCAATTCCGAATTGTTGATAAACTCACTTATTCTGTCTAAGCGTTCATTAATTTTAATTGGATTGGTGAGCGGTTGCCGCAGCCAGTTTTTTAATAGCCTGCTTCCTGAACCAGTAATGGTTTGATCTATGGTGTCAACTAAAGTGCCATGAATTCCTTGCGTGGATAGAGATTTAAATATCTCAAGATTACGAATAGTAAATGCATCCAAACTCATTATTCCCGCTTGTTGCAGAACGGAAAGTGACTGAATATGTTTAATCCTGCCTTGAAAATTTTTGTCCACGTAATATAAAGCACAGCCGGCAGAGGTAATGGCAAGAGTGTCATCTTCAATTCCAAACCCCTTTAATGAAGATACATTAAAATAATCTGTGAGACTTTCATAAGCAGTGTCAAAGCTAATGCACCAGTCTGGAATTGTGGTAGTGAAAATCTCTTCTCCTCGGGTTAAAGTACGAAGGTCATCCTCCTGATCCTCTGAAATTATTACTTCAGATACATGAAACTGTTTTAACATAGACCGTAGGTCTTCATGATTGCGGCTGCAGGTATAAAATTCACCAGTGGAATGGTCTAAAATAGCAATACCACATTTTCTTTTTTCAAACACCACCGCACAGAGGTAGTTGTTCTCCTTCTGATCCAGAAATTTATCAGAGAGTGCTGTGCCGGGTGATAGGACTTCCACCACTTCTCGTTTTACAATTCCCTTGGCCAACTTGGGGTCTTCCACCTGTTCACATATTGCCACCCGATGTCCCGCTTTCAAAAGTTTATGAAGATGTTGATCAAGGGAATGGTACGGAAATCCAGCTAGTGGTACGGTGGAGGCTGCTCCATTAGCACGTTTTGTGAGAGCTATTCCCAGGATTTCAGATGTCAAAACAGCATCCTCATCAAAGGTTTCATAGAAATCTCCCATTCTGAAAAGCATGATTGAATCAGGGTGAGCTTTTTTAGCTTCCCAAAATTGTTTCATAACCGGAGTGGTATTTTGATTTTTCATCTCACCAATTTGCGGATATTTCCTTCCCGATACGTAATTTTCTTTTTATCAAAATATTCCAACAGAGGTACCGCATATTTTCTAGAAGTATGGGCAAGTTCCTTAAATTCTGATACCGACATTTCAGGATGATTTGAAAAAAATTGGTTAACTTTTTCACGCAGTATAATAAAATTTTTCTGGGTAAACATGAGTTTCCCATCAATCCGTAATAATTTTCCCTGCTGTTCAGCCACATTCAGTACCTGCATGAGTTTTTCCTTGGAATTTCCTGTTTTCAACGATAATTGCGCAAGTGTAGATGAGGTGAATCCCTCCTGATCCAATTGATTTAAAATACTATTTTGCAGGGAGTCATCCTCGCTACTTAAAGTAATGGAAAAATTCGGATTTAAAAATAATTCTCCCTTTTGAGAAATAGACTTATCATCCAACATTGATTGCAGCAACGCTTCTAAAATTGAATTCTCACAGTTAAGATGTTGGCGGATTTCCTCCTTTTGAGCCCCTGCATTCAATGGATTTTTTGCATGGTACTTTTTTAGAAAATTATGAATACTATTTTTTAACTCATTCCATTGATTCTGTGTGAGTAGCCATTTCCCCTGTTTATGGGTAAGCCAGAATAATTCCTCCTTCTCTTCAACTATTGCATTGATTTGCTCTTTGGAAATCCCTATGCGATATTGGAGCTTCTCTGGCGTAATGGGCTTTGCGCCTTCCTCTTGTACAAGGTGAATTAATTGATCTGATTTTGGACTCTCATATAAATTCTGCAGTTTTTCCTTCACGATTTTCCATTTTTCTTCAATTAAAACTTCCATTACTTCCCCACCCCCAATAGTGATAACGGGAGAGAAACTTCTAATAATAAATTTATCACCCCTTGCAGCAACCATGGGTTGTTCAAGGCGCAGAAGTGCTGGACAATCATCCCCCGGCTGAAGGGTTTTCCCATCGGTTAGCGCTACTCGTGCCATAACTTCCTGTGTTCCTAAATGAATGCGGATTCTCTGGTTTTGGGTAATTGGTTTTTGTGCCGAACCTAAAAGCAGCAAAGTCACACCCATCTGATTTAGAGATTGGAGATAGCCAATTTCAGCAATTTGACTGCCTCTTTCAATCTGTTTTATTTCCACTCCCTGAAGATTTATTGCTGCCCGGTCCCCGGTTTCTACTTGCTGAACCTCCTCTCCATGAGATTGTAATCCTCTCACTTTGGACTTCACCGATCCCGGTAGTAATTCTACCGTATCTCCTATTTTCAAGCTTCCAGAATTTACGGTTCCAGTTACCACGGTACCATATCCTTTCATACTGAAAACTCGATCTACATGGAGCCTGAATATTCCCCGATCCTGTTTATCTGGAACTTTTTTACATAAATCCAGCAAAGTGGTTTTTAATTGGTCAACCCCATCACCAGTTTCTGCTGATACTTTTAAAATAGGAGCATCTTCCATAAATGATCCTTGGAGAAGTTCACCGATATCAAGTTCAACCAATTCCAACCAGTCTTTATCAGCCAGATCAATTTTGTTAATGGCAACAATTCCTAAAGGAATATCCAGCAAATTAAGAATTTCAAAATGCTCTCGTGTTTGGGGCATTACGCCATCATCAGCGGCAACTACCAGTAGAGCTACATCCACGGCCGAAACCCCCGCCATCATATTTTTTACAAATTTCTCATGGCCAGGAACATCAATAAGAGTAATATTTTCATCCAGGAACGCAAAACCAATATCAATGGTCATTCCCCGTTTCTGTTCTTCTGTGAGGCTATCGGTATTCACACCAGTAAGCGCTTTCACCAACGCCGTTTTTCCATGGTCAATATGACCGGAAAGTCCGATGACAGTTTGTTTCATTGGAGGATGCTGATAAGGGAAGATAGGAGCTGTTTTTCCTGGGTGGCAGGAATGGCTTTCAGATCAATATGAAAGCGGTTGCCAGAAATATATCCCAACACGGGATTGGGGGCAGATCGAAATTTTCTACTGAGCTCAGAAGCCTTCATTTCACCCTTAAATACAATAGCAGCACTGGGAAATTTTTCAAGAGGTAGGGAACCACTGCCCGCTTCCACTTCGGTTTGCTTTACTTCAATCCCGAATTTATCCACTATCTTCATTGGTAGCTTTTTCACTATCTTTTTGCCAATTTTTAAAAGTTCAGCCTGGCTGCGATTGAACAGTGTTATTGATAAATTCTCTTTTTGTACCTCCGTTGGAGTTAGGTAAGTCCGCAGGGTAGCTTCCAAAATGGCATAGGTAAACTTGTCACAACGCAACGCCCGGTATAAGGGATTTTTATGAATTTTTCGAATGAGAGTTTTCTTCCCGCAGATGATACCAGCCTGAGGTCCCCCTAATAATTTATCCCCGCTGAACGATACCACATTTGCACCAGATTTTAAATAGCTTTGAACCGGTGGTTCATGAGGTAATCCTAATTTTTGAAAATCTGCAATAGCTCCACTACCTAAATCTAAAATGAGTGGGATTTTCTTCTTTTTTGCCAGTGCGCTGAGCTCCGATAGTTTCACTGACTCGGTAAATCCCATCACTTTATAATTGCTGGTATGAGCCACTAAAATTGCACCCGTAATGGGAGTGATTTCATTTTCATAATCCTGCAAATGGGTTTTATTGGTGGTTCCCACCTCTATCATTTTGCATCCAGATTTTTTGATCACATCAGGTATGCGGAATGAGCCCCCAATCTCCACCTGTTCACCCCGGCTGATGATCACTTCCTTACCCTCTGCCAAAGCATTCAGCATAAGCAGGACTGCCGCCGCATTGTTATTCACCACCAGGGCTGCTTCCGAGCCACAGAGAGCATTGATTAGAGATTCCACATGCTGCGTTCTCTCTCCCCGTTTCCCTGAAGGTAAATCCAATTCTAAATTGGCATAAGGTACCACATTTTTCAGGGCATCCTGCACCAGTTCTGCGGAAAGTGGTGACCGTCCTAAGCCGGTGTGGAGAATAATTCCCGTGCCATTGATGACCTGCTCTAAACTTTGAGAAGAGACCTTTCCCAAGGCCGTTTCCACCCTTCTAATGGTGTAATCTGAAATATCTTTTATAGGGTGGGAATTTTTAATCTCCCGACGGACATCATCCAAGACAAATCGAATTGTCTTGAGATAGAGAGAATATGGGGCTGAAGTTATTTCATTCTGAAAATGAGTAAGAATATCATCAACAGAAGGAATTTCCCGCAGAGCCGCCCGGACCTGATCTGAATTACTCAACCATTTACCCCTTTCCTAATATATAATGGACTACTTTCCATTTTTACATTCATCAATGACATCCAGTAATTTATTAACAAGAACATCTGATTGGAATCCATTAAGGATTGTGATAACAAATATAGGAAATTCATCATCAGGGAGCACCTCTTCGAACTCATCAAAAATATCGGTTTCATCCAGAATGGTATCCACGTCCTTCCCGGCTTTCTGCTCATTTTCAATGAACTCCTGGAGCCGGAAGATATGCTCTTTCAATTCCTCCCGACTCATTGCTATAAGAGGTTTATTCTTCATGCAAGCACAGCAGCTTCATCTACTTCGTCTAACTGGTCATCCCCCAGATATTTTTCAGCATATTGTTTGTAGACACCTTCTTTCACAAATATCTCAAAAAGATCCTGATCTATCTCATAATCTTTTTTCATAAAGCCCATTATCCGCATAGCCTGGGATAGTTTTTTACCATCCTTGTAGGGGCGGTCTGCTGCAGTGAGGGCTTCATAAATATCAGCAATAGCCATCATTTTTGCCTGAACACTCAT
>DTTG01000214.1 GCA_012964845.1 Fidelibacterota bacterium | reverse complement strand
CGGGCAATAGGAACACGGAAGGGTGAACAGCTCACATAATCCAATTCCGTTTTATGGAAGAAATGAATAGATTCCGGATCACCACCATGCTCACCGCAGATGCCGATTTTCAGCTTTGAATTTACAGAGCGCCCCTTTTCCACACCCATTTTAACCAGACTACCTACTCCCTCCTGATCAATGGACTGAAACGGATCAATTGGTAATATTTTTTGTTCCAGATAGTCTGGGAGAAAACCACCAATGTCGTCCCTGGAAAATCCAAAAGTGGTTTGGGTGAGATCATTGGTGCCGAATGAAAAGAACTGCGCTTCTTCTGCAATTTGATCCGCTGTGGCACAGGCTCGGGGAAGTTCAATCATTGTTCCCACCAGGAATTCAAATTGGATGCCTGATTCTTTTTTTACGGTTTCAGCCATGTCATTAATAATCTTTTTCTGATTGGTGAACTCTTCTACAGAACCTATTAAAGGTACCATTACCTCTGGAAAAGGAGATTGATTTTCATTTTTAAGTTGGACAGTGGCTTCAAAAATTGCCCGTGCCTGCATCTCCGTTATTTCTGGATAGGAAATTCCCAGCCGGCAACCCCTGTGCCCCAGCATGGGATTTAATTCGTGCAGATTCTCAATCCGTGCATTCAACTCTTCTGTGGTAATATTCAGTTCCTCTGCTAATTTCAAAATTTGGTCTTCGTCTTGCGGTAGAAACTCATGCAATGGGGGGTCTAATAATCGAATAGTTACTGGATGGGGTGCCATGGCTTTCAATATTCCGTAGAAATCTTCCCGCTGGTGAGGGAGAAGTTTCATGATGGCTTTTCGCCTGTCTTCTTCATTTTCCGCCACAATCATTTCACGCATAGCTGAAATTCGTTCCGGATCAAAAAACATATGCTCTGTCCGGCAAAGGCCAATACCTTCTGCGCCAAATTCCCGTGCCTGTTTTGCATCTGCAGGACTATCAGCATTTGTCCGCACGCCCATCTTGCGGTGCCTGTCTGTTATTTGCATCAGTTTCTGAAAATAGGTGTTCGATTTTAAATTTACCGCTTTCAGTGGAATCTGCCCTTTATAAACTCTGCCGCTGCTGCCATTTAAAGTAATCCAATCCCCTTCCATTAAGGTAGTACCATTAGCGGACAATGTTTTATCAATTGGGGATATGCGGATGTTGGCGCATCCCACCACACAGCATTTACCCCACCCCCTTGCCACCAATGCAGCGTGTGAAGTCATCCCGCCTCGAGTAGTAAGTATTGCTTCAGAGGCAAACATGCCATGCACATCTTCAGGTGAGGTTTCGCTCCGAACCAGTATAACCTGTTTCCCGTTTTTATGCCATACCTCAGCTTCATCTGCTGTAAACACAATCTGTCCTGAAGCTCCACCAGGACCTGCGGGCAATCCCTTTGCCAATAATTCAGATTGTTTCTCAACCTTTGCATCCAACATGGGATGCATAATTTCACCCAACTGCTCCGGTTTCACCCGCATTAAGGCTGTCTTTTCATCTATCATCCCTTCTTCCAGCATTTCAACTGCCATGCATACAGACGCCGGCCCATTTCGTTTTCCCGTACGGGTCTGAAGCATCCATAGGCGGCCATTCTGGATGGTAAACTCAATATCCTGCATATCATTATAATGAGCCTCCAGCTGGTTTTGGATGGCATCCAATTCTTCATAAATTTTGGGCATACTATCTTCCAGGCTGGGCAGATTTTGTGAATCACTTATTTTGTTTAAGTTGTTCAGCGGATTGGGTGTTCGTAGTCCAGCAACAACATCCTCACCCTGTGCATTAGGCAGCCATTCTCCAAAAAATACATTTTCACCAGTGGCAGGATTTCTGGTAAATGCAACTCCTGTGGCACAGTTATCACCCATATTGCCATATACCATGGCTTGGATATTTACGGCAGTTCCCCAATGATGAGGAATGTTTTCAATTTCTCTGTAACTTACTGCCCGTTTTCCATTCCACGATTTAAATACAGCCTTTATACCACCCCAAAGTTGTATCTGTGCATCATCTGGAAATTCTTCTCCCAGTGATTTAGCAACTTCTATTTTAAAGAGGTGACACAGTTCTTTTAAATTTTCTGCCGAAAGTTCCGAATCGTTTTCAACCCCATTGTGTGATTTCAGCTTCTCCATAATTTCATCAAGTTTTTCCCGAATTCCCTCACCTTCTTTGGGTTCAATATCAGCAGCCTTTTCCATTACCACATCGGCATACATGGTTATGAGGCGGCGGTAGGCATCATACACAAAACGTTCATCCCTCGATTTCTCAATTAAGCCCGGTATGGTCTTGGAAGTTAGTCCAACATTCAAAACCGATTCCATCATTCCCGGCATGGACTGACGGGCACCCGACCGTACAGAAACCAATAAGGGATTTTCAGGGTCGCCAAATTTCTGCCCCATTATTTGTTCTATTTCTTTAAGAGAATTTTGGACTTCCTTTTTTAAATTATCAGGGTATTCACCAGAATTCATAAAGTGAATACAGACTTTTGTAGTGATGGTAAAACCGGGCGGGACAGGTATTCCTAAATTTGTCATTTCAGCTAGATTGGCACCTTTACCTCCTAAAAGGTTTTTATCTTTGGCAGTACCATCTGCCTTGCCATTTCCGAAAAAATATACCCGTTTCATTAATTTAAAAATCCTTTAACATTGCCTATATGTATTTTGTTATGATTAAATAACTTTTTGGTCTCATATTTTTGTAAATATTCTCTTTCATTTGGTTGCAAAAGATTGAGGTGGTTTAATATGGTTATAATTGCTGTTTCATTAGCTCGTTGATTTCCATCCACTATCTTTTGTGCTATTCCTACTACCCCATATTTTTCTGTTTTGATTACCAATCCTCGAATAGCTTCGCCACCTACCTTTGTTATGCCCCTCCCATTCATAGCCTTGTTAAAATCTGTGTCAAACCTGTCATTTCCCGCCACTAAATAGGGGTGCTTTACCATGGCATTATAGGCCGTTGTGAGCTCTGGATATTTCTCTGAACCAAGGGTTTGAAATAGTTCTGCAATTTCTTTCAGTGTTAAAAATGGTGTTGGCGCACTACAGCCATCAATTCCATAAGGAAATGTGCTTTTCCCAGTCAATCGTTTTAACTGTTCAAAAATTGTTTTCTGAACGGGGTGGCTATATGAAATATAATCCTTTGTATCTGCACCCAATTTTTGGGCCAAAGCCAACATACCGGAATGTTTGCCAGAGCAATTATTGTGAAAGGGTGTGAATCCATTTTGTCGTGCTATGTTTCGAGCTTCCACATCATAAGGGGCATGGCAGCCACATTCAAAGTGTGATGCGTCCAATCCTAATTTTTCTGCCATTCCTTGTGCAGTTTCCACATGGATTTCTTCGCCGTTATGTGAGGCACACATAAGCGCTATTTCTTCACTTTTAAATCCTGCAGATTTTGTTGCCTCTGCTAATATGGATGCCGATGCCTGAAATGGTTTCAGGGATGATCGAATACATGTGGTAAAATCCGGATTTCCGGTTGAAAAGATGGGTTTCCCCTCTTCATCAATTGCCAGGGCATATACCTCATGCCTGCTTTCTAAATTTCCGCCTCTTGTTACATCACAGTAAAAATTCACTGATTAAAATATTAGTATATTGAAAGTGTCAAAGTATATTGTATAAATTGCCCTTAATTGTTGGAATTTTAAGTGCATGGGCCAGTATAGTAATATGACAAAGAAAGTGGCTGGGATATTCATATTTTTTGTTTAATGTTTCACCACAACAAACGGTTACGATGGCTTTTTTCTCAAAGGAATAAGCCCCAGTCATGTCTATAAAATCTATATCCAAAAATTCTTGTTTTCCAATTAGGGGGTTGGATCCGGTTTTGTTGATATGATCTTTGACTTGAACCATTTTCCCTGCTGCTATTTTTTTTGAGTATGTTGCATCGGTTATATTTAGTTCCGTAATGTTGTGTGAATCGAGAAGTTTATAAATGCTGTCAAAATTAGCCGGGTTTACTATGGGTTGTTTTTGTAACACATTTTCTTTGGGAAGTTTTTTAGAAAGTTGTTCGGTAATCACGCTCAACTTCACTGGGGTCTTACTCCAAACAGGGCTGTGCCAATCCGGATATGCGTCGCTCCTTCTTCTATGGCAATTTCAAAATCATTGCTCATGCCCATGGACAAATTTTTACAAACTCGGTTTATAGATTCTTTTATAACATTTCTAATTTCCCGTGTTTTTTTATAAAGTTCTCTCAGATTATTTGTTGGTATTCCTTGGGGCGGGATGGTCATGATACCATTCAATTCTAAATTTTCCAATGCTGAAACTTCTTTTGCTGAATCAATAATTTCATCTGGAGTAAATCCTTGTTTATTGGGGTCTTTGCCAATATTTACCTGAAGATAAATTTTTTGTGATTTGTTTGCTTCTGCAGAAATTGCATTTAACCGTTTGGCTAATTTTATTGAATCCACCGTTTGAATTACATCGAACATTTCACCCGCCTTTCTGGCCTTGTTGCTCTGAAGACGCCCAATTAAGTGGAGTTCAATTTTGTCTCTATGTTTAAAGGTGCGGAGTTTTTCTTTTGCTTCCTGAATTCGACTTTCTGCCAAAGTGGTAAGATTGTGCATTAAAGCTATATCCCAAATATTTTGGGGGAAGGATTTAGTCACCGCTACAAGTGTAATATCATCTGGGCTTCGACCGGATTTTCTTGCGGCATTTTGAATTCTGGAATTGAGGGCTTCCATTAAATTGTTTAGATTTGAAGAAGGGGTCATTCTTCTTCTGTTTCGGCTGCTTCTTCCTCTTCGTTTTCTTCTTCATCTTTTAATACCCGTGTGGCGGAGGTGATATATGTCTTGTCATCCAGTTTTGCCAAACGTACACCCTGAGTGTTTCTGCCAATTGTGCGAATCTTTTCCACCGCCTGCCGAATCATGATGCCCCTATCTGTTATAAGCATCAGATCATCATCATCAATGGCTTCCATAATCCCCACAAGATTACCCACCTTATCCGTTGTTTTTATGGTAATAACGCCCTTGCCCCCACGTTTTTGAGTTCTATATGCTGACAAGTCGCTGCGTTTCCCATAACCCTTGTTGGTCACAACCATAACAGAGCCCTCGCGCTTCACGATTAACATACCAATTACATAATCATCTTTTGTGCCAAGACGAATACCTCTAACACCCATGGTTTTTCTACCGGTTGACCGTACATCATTTTCATTAAAACGTATGGACTTTCCTCTATATGTTGCTAAAATAATATCCTGGTCTCCATGAGATACTTTGGCTTGAATCAGTTCATCATCTTCCCTTATTTCAATAGCATAAATGCCCCCTTTCCTAGGGCGACTATACATAGACAGCGCTGTTCTTTTAATAACGCCTTTCCGGGTTGCCATTACAATATAATCTGTTTCATTAAATTCTTTAACAGATACAAATGCTTTAACTTTTTCTCCGGCTTCACACCCAATGAGATTAACAATTGCTCTCCCCTGAGAGGTGCGTAATCCGGGCGGAATTTCATGCACCTTCATCCAATAACATTTACCCCTGTCTGTGAAAAACAGCATTTTGTCATGTGTGGATGCAATAAATAAATGTTCAATAAAATCATCATCCTTAGTATGGGCGCCCTTCATTCCCCTGCCGCCACGACGCTGGGTTTTCCAGGTTGATGTAGGCAGTCTTTTAATATATCCATTGTGGGTAATGGTTACTACCATCTCTTCGTCAGCTATAATATCCTCTATTGACAAATCTCCAGAGATTGGTATAATCTCTGATCTGCGCTTGTCATTATACCTTTCCCCTATTTCTGCAAACTCTGCTTTAATAATATTGCTTTGAA
>DTTG01000213.1:2629-6001 GCA_012964845.1 Fidelibacterota bacterium | reverse complement strand
GAATTGGAGGAAGAGCAGGAAGGTCATAAAAAAGATTTTCTGCGAGATGTTAAAATTCATATTAAAGCAATTGCCGGTCGGGCATATATAAACCCTGCAGAAGGTACCCTGGATTATGTGTTAATGTTTATCCCCAATGAATCCATTTACGGATTTATCAATCAGGAGGATACACAGCTTATTGATTATGCTTTAGGGAAAAAAGTTCTGCTCTGTTCACCCCTAACACTCTATGCCATGCTGTCTCTTATTTATCAAGCAACCCGTAATTTTGCCATGGAAGAAAAAGCCACTGAGGTGATGAATCTGCTGAATTCATTTCGTCTTCAATGGGATAAATATGTTGAGGTTATGGATAAAATGGGGCGTAGCCTTGACACCGCCAAAAAAGATTATGACACCATGGTAGGCACACGGAAAAATCAATTGGAAAAACCCCTCAGTAAAATTGAGGAAATTACATCAGGGGGTGAGGTAGCGGAGTTGGTGGAATGATGTAAAATAACCTACCCAGGTTGTTTACAAATGCAACAAGCAGGGTTGCTTGTTGTACTAATTAATAACCGTCTGTGCCTTATACACCGACTGAATCACATTGGCTAATTCACTGAGGTGGGCTTGAGTATAATCATCAAAATATCCCGTTTCAATGGATTCTTTGATCTCACCATGAAGTATTTTTAAACTGGCACGCGCCAAGGCAACTGCATCAGAATGAAAATAATTCTTCTTATTTAATAATATAATACTCAAAACATTCACATGAGATTTTTGTAGATCCCGGCGGAAACTGTTGATATTTTTATTTTGCTCCAACTCTGACCATAAGGATTGGGTAATTTTTTGAAAATGCTCCGTAAGGGTATAAATTGATTCACCTTTGGGGAATTTTAATTCATTATCACGAATTCGTGCAAAAATACGGGGGTGGTGCAAGCGGTAAATACTTCCGGATTGAATAAAGCGCACATAATCATGAATAGGATAATCAATTCGGCTCATTCTCCAAACGGAACCTTTAAAATCCCATTCTCTTTCCGGAGCCAGTTTATTCAACAAATCGGGGTCAAAATTAAAAGCATTTTCCGCCAATATATTTTTTAATATAAAATTGAGTGCTTCCCTTTGTTTTTTAGCGGGTACAATTGAAAATGGGTTATCTCCACCAGGGTCCCCTATATGATGTCGGCTATGGTGGACACCACCAATATATTTGGCAATATTTCTGGCAGCTCCTAAATAATGACGTAAACCTCTGCCAAACACTCGCCGAATTTTAGAGTATTTTTCACCTGTTTTTTCAAAATACTCTGGAATAAGCTCAATCAATTCCTGCGACATTTCGAATCGCTTCTGATAGTATGCCATGGGGTCATCGGTTAAATCCCATGCATTAGAATGGGGATCCATCCCTCGGGTGGATTGTCCAAAAGTATCTTCATCTGTTCCATATCGCAATAAGGGATCGGTAGAGCGGGAGGCTATAGACTCTAAGAATTTCTCTTCAGAATGTCCCGATCTGTCCGGTTGTTTATAGGCGTATTCAATAGCCCAATAATCATAAGTCCCCGGTTTAGTTTGGAAGAAAGTTTCACCATCAAATACATTAATAGGTTGATAATCCATTACCGATCCACTTATGCCATATTTTCGAGTAAATTTCGGGTCACTTAACTGCTCAATGGAATAAATAGAACTGCCTTTGAAATTATGCCGTAACCCCAGAGTATGGCCCACTTCATGCAGAATTAAATCTACAAGTCCATTATGAATATAATTTTGCAGTTCTTCATCTGTACCCTTCAATACACCAGTGGTTGTCATTACATCCCATCCCGATGCCATTTCTTCCCGAAGATGATCTCCATATTGGCACATTTCAGAGGAAAATTCTTCAGTGGGTTCTTCTGACTCAAAATCCATACTCACCTGCCCCAAAATTGGGGCAATAAATTCCGTTTGCTCTCGGTAAAAAGAGCGCACAAAATCTGCACTTATCCGAATATCCGCATCGTAGAGTTCACCTGTATAGGGGTTCGCCCGAGAAGGTCCCACCGCATATCCTGACCCTGGTTGAAACAGCCAGCGAACAGTTGAATATCTCACATCTGCAGGATCCCATTCAGCATCATCTGGCATTTGTTTTACCACTACTGCATTCTTAAAACCAGCTGCTTCAAAAGCTTCATTCCAGGCAAGGATACCTTCACGTACGGCATCCCGAAGTTCATAGGGAATGGAATTTTCCAACCAGTAAACTATGGGTTTCTTAGGCTCCGATATTTTTGCCTGTGGGTTTTTCTTCTCTAAGTTCCATCGATTCACATAGCGGATATAGGGTGAAATTTTGCGAACATCGGTATAATCCTGATAGATGGTAACGAAGTGCCCAACACGGTCATCTGCCAAGCGGGGTTGATAATCTGTTTCAGGAATAGCTGAAAGGCTCACATGATAATTAATCAAGACACTGGTTGAGCTGGGAAGTGTATAAATATACTTTCCCTTTTTACCCTTAAAATGCAGGGCTATCTCAATTTCTGTATTGAATGGGAAAGATTTTAAATCTTTAAAATAACTATCTTTTCTATCAAAGCTATAAATACCCTGACTTTTCCGGGTAATTTGTTCAATATCATAAATAAAGAGTGTACCAATATCCACTAAAATTGCTCCACTTTCCGGATGGGGTTTGCTCTCAATTTTGGTTGATGAAAGAATGGAATTAGAGGTGTGTCTTTCAACAGATCTGCGAAAGGGAGAATCTTCATCTGTCCTAAATTTTACATTTACATTCACAAACTGCACACGTTCCCCCACCTGTTTAAACATGAAGGGGTATTCATCTAACATGGAACTTCCATCCAAATAGTATCCATCACCAGATTGTCGGGTGAGTCCTGCGAGATGTATTTTTTCTATTTGATCAGGGAGTATAGCGAGGAAGGCTTTGTTTTTTTCATCATTCCAATAAATGGTGAATAATCCATCAATTTTTTGGTAATCTTTGATTACATTTTTAAATAATTTTTTCTCATCTTTTTTCTTACTTTTGAGTGGCTTTTTGGATTGGACTTTGGTGGTATCATTTAATAGGAAGTCAATGTTTAGATCTGTATAGGGGTCGGCGTAACACAGGGCTGATAGAAAAAGACCTGTTAAAAGGAGAAAGTGAACTTTTCTATTCGATTTAATCATTCTGAGGATATTTAAAATTACATTAATTTTGGAATAATTCATTCATAATATTTATTCCCGAATTGATTCCAACCAGAATTACAATTTGTATTAAGTCCATTATTTAAGGATTGATTTTACTTTTACAACCAATTCTTTAACCTCTGATTGAGTAGGCGCTTCGGCATAAATTCG
>DTTG01000213.1:0-2529 GCA_012964845.1 Fidelibacterota bacterium | reverse complement strand
TTGACCTCCTTCATTTTGTTTACCACGTTTATTTCGCCAACAGCTGATCTGATTACAGAACAGCCATATTTTTCAGCCACTCTATCAAGTGCTAATGTTGAAGATAGATTTGTAACTAAGGGTTTACTAGAATTTGTGGTATTATAAAAACCATCTGCGCAAATGGTAAGTGTATATTCTTCGCTGAGTGGGAGACCATTTTCATCAACAACAGCTAATCGATCGCCATCAGGATCTGTTGCAAACCCCACATCTGCATTATGCAATTGAACTGCTTCCCCCAAATTTTTCAGGTTAACCGCCAATGGTTCCGGACCACGAGGGAAATCACCATTGGGTTCGCAAAACAAACGTTGCACCTTGCACCCCAATGCTTCAACCATTTCCGGCAGTGCAAGTGAAGCGGCACCATTGACAGCATCCAATACAACCGAGAAAGATCTATTTTTAATTGCCTTCACATCAATAATAGACAGATTTAAAGTATGCTCAATATGCGGTTGATAGCCGTTTTCAATTTTTTTAATCGAGCCGGAATTTTTGTGGGAGGGTGATATGCTATCCGCAATTTCAAATAAACGATTATTTTTTTCAGCATTGATAAAACAGCCGTCTGAATCAATAAATTTAAGTCCATTCCACTGGGTTGGATTATGACTTGCCGTTATGACAACTCCACCAGCCATTTTATTTTTTTCTACCAGAAATTGTGCAGTGGGAGTGGGTATAATTCCATAATTAACAGCATTTCTCCCACATTTGATTAGGGCAGTACATCCCGCATCAATAAAAGACTCACCATGAGAACGACTATCGCGAGCGAGAAGAATATCCCCTTCCCCCTGAAGTTCTGAAAATGCCTGAAGATGTCTGGTTACAGTAGATTCGGTTAGAGTATCACCTACAATTCCCCGAATACCGGAAATTCCCCGTATTAATTCCATGGTCTAAATTAAAACAGAATGATATTGGATTAAAATGGAACAAAAAAAGAAAATCCAGATTTGAATCTGGATTTTCTTTTGTATTAAGTTTTTGCCTGAGAGAAAAGCGTAGGACGATATGGAACTCGTCTTCGTTTACTTCTCTTGGCAATTTTTCGTGCTTCGCTGGGTTTGATGTAATAGGCACGTGCCCTTACATCTCTTAGAATTCCAGCCTTTTCCCATTTCTTTTTAAAGCGTCTTAAGGCTTTTTCAAATGGTTCGTCTTCTCGAATTTTAATGCTTACCAAAGTAGTATCTTACCTCCTCTCAGTTTATCCTAAATATTGTCGTAATTTTCTGCTTCTTGAACGATGTCGCAGACGGCGAATAGCCTTTTCTTTTATCTGCCGTACACGTTCCCGGGTCAATCCAAATTCTTCACCAATTTCGTTTAAGGTAAGTGCATAGGAATGACTAATGCCAAAATACATCCTTATAACTTCACGCTCCCTGTCTTTCAAGGTATCTAATGCTGCAGCAACTTCTTCCTGAAGTGAGTCCATCTGCAATTCCTGGTCAGGTTCAGCCGTGGAACCATCTGGAATTACATCTAAGAGACAATTTTTATCTTCATCGGAGAATGGCGTGTCCAGAGAATGGTGCCTGCGGGAAATTCGTTGGGCATCATTCACTTCATTGGGTTTCATTTCCAATTGTCTGGCAAGCTCATCTGCACGGGGAGCACGCTCAAATTCCTGTTCTAGACGTTCAGCAGCTTTGTTAATTTTTGAAATGGTGCCAACCCGATTAAGTGGCAACCGAACAATTCTGGAATGCTCAGCCAATGCTTGTAAAATAGACTGACGAATCCACCAAACCGCATAGGAAATAAATTTAAATCCACGGGTTTCATCAAAACGTTCAGCAGCTTTGATAAGTCCTAAATTTCCTTCATTGATAAGGTCTGTCAGTGGAAGCCCCTGCCCCTGGTAATCTTTTGCAACACTCACGACAAACCGTAAATTGGCTTCGGTGAGTTCTTTTAAAGCCAGGCGATTACCCTGCTTAACTAAAATTGCAAGTTCAACCTCTCTTTGAGGAAGCAGTGGTTCGAAGCGGCTTATTTCTTGCAGATATTTACTGAGGGATCGATTGGCATCACTACCCAGTTTCTTAATTTTCTTCTCAAGCTTGGCAATTTTTTTCTTTCTCTGAGCACGTTTTTTCTCCTGCTCAGCCATAAGCAATTCTTCTTCTTCGGTAAGAACGTCTTGAGTATCCTCAGCCTCTAATTCTCCCTCACCCATTTTCGTAGGGATTTGAGCCTTCAGTTTTTTTGCTTTTTCAGCAGCGGTCTGTCTCTTTTTTGTATCAGGTTTAAATTTTACTTTTGCCTTTGGAGTGACTGTCTTCTTTGAGACAGCTTGAACCTTAACAGAAGGTTTTTTCTTTACCACAGCTTTTTTAGCAACAACTTTTTTAGTAGATATTTTTGCTGGGGCTTTCTTTTTCACTGCGGTCTTCGGAGCAGCCTTTACCTTTGGGGTGGGTTTCTTTTTTGCTGTTGTTTTAACCTTTACAACAGGCTTTTTCTTTGCAGGTG
>DTTG01000212.1 GCA_012964845.1 Fidelibacterota bacterium | reverse complement strand
AAATCCATGGCTGTGGGAGATACAGACGGATTTGTAAAAGTTATTTACGATGCCAAATATGGTGAAATGCTGGGTTGTCATATCATTGGAGCAGAAGCCACCAATCTTATCACAGAAGCGGTTATTGCACGTAATTTGGAAACTACCCACCATGAAGTATTGAAAACCATCCATCCCCATCCAACCCTGTCAGAGGCAATCATGGAAGCCACAGCGGATGCTTTGGGAGAGGCAATACATATTTGATGCACACAACTACATTTAGTCCAGTAAAATTAATATACCTGTCTACACCAGATTCCATTTGGGAAAGTCTTTCAGTTGATAATGAAATTCAATATTTTTACTTAGGCACACAGTCTTACACCCCAGTCTGGGAACTCCAAAAGCAGCTCCACGCCAAACGGGTGGCAGGTGAAATTTCTGATATGGTATTGTTTGTGGAGCATGAGCATGTCTATACCTTTGGAAAAAATGCGGATACCAACAATCTGCTAGATAGCAAACCTCTTAACGCTGAGGTGGTGCAAATTGACAGAGGTGGCGAAGTAACCTATCATGGTCCCGGACAATTGGTCTGTTATCCCATTATTGATTTACACGATTATAAGATGTCCGTCTCATGGTATATGCGTCTGTTGGAAAATGTGGTGATCGACTGTCTGAAGTCCTATGGGATTGAATCGGGGCGAAAAGAAGGGCTCACAGGAGTCTGGGTGGATGACGATAAAATTTGCGCCATGGGAGTAAGGCTCTCAAAATGGGTCACCATGCATGGCTTTGCACTGAATCTAAATCCGGATATGACCTATTTTGATGGGATGATTCCCTGTGGAATTTTTGAATATGGCGTTACCTCATTGGAGGATTTGGACATTCAGTTTAACAGTGATGATATCCGGACTAAAATTATGAATCTGTTTAATTATTTTCTCTTAAAGGATGCAAATGAAATTTAAGGGATTTACCAAAAAACAATTATTGGAAATCTATCAGCAAATGGCATTGTCCCGTTATTTGGATGATAAACAGCTCATCCTGTTAAAACAGGGAAAAGGATTTTTCCATATTGGTGGGTCCGGTCATGAAGCTGCTGGTATGGCTGCTGCCTTGGCTTTCAAACCGGGATTTGATTATGCCTATCCATATTATCGAGAACAAGCATTTTGCTTAGGCTGGGGTATGACCAGTAGAGAACATCTTTTGGCATTTTTAGCAAAGGAAGATGACCCAAGTTCAGGTGGGCGACAAATGCCGCAGCATTATGGGCATAAAGAATTAAAAATCGTAAGTCAGTCAAGCTCCACCGGCACCCAATTTCTCCAAGCCGTAGGAGCTGGATTTGCCCTCAAGAGAAATGGAGAAAATGGAGTTGTATATACGAGCTCTGGCGAAGGGACGTCCAGCCAGGGAGATTTTCATGAAGCCCTGAATTGGGCCAGTAGAGATAAAACTCCAGTAATTTTTCATATAGAAAACAATGGCTATGCAATTTCAGTACCCATTGAAGACCAAACCGCTGGAGGATCAGTTTATAAAATATCTGCTGGTTATGATAATCTTGCCCGTTTTAATGTGAATGGCACAGACTTTTTTGAAACCCATCTCGCCTTTAAAAAAGCAGTGGAACGAGCTCGTAAGGGGAAGGGACCATCCCTTATTCAATCAGATGTAGTGCGTTTATTGCCTCACTCTTCTTCTGATGATCAGCGTAAATACCGCCCTGAAGAAGATTTAGAAGCTGATAGAAAGCGTGATCCTCTGTTAGTATTTGCAAACACTTGTATTCATGAAAAAATAGCAACTCTGGAAGAATTTGACGCTATAATTGAAAAAGTGAAAACGGAGGTAGATTCTGACGCAGAATGGGCAGAAGCACAAGCTGATCCCGATTCTAAGGATGGGTCAAAAAATGTCTATTTTAATTTGAACCCGCAAAATGTCCCAGAACTAAATCCTGGCGATGGAGAAAAAATTGTCCTGGTTGATGCCATTAATCATGCTTTAGATGAAGAGTTGGCTCATAATGATAAAATGATGATTTACGGTCAGGATGTTGCGGGTGGAAAGGGTGGTGTATTCACTGCCACTCGTGGGCTTACTGATAAACATGGGGCGGACAGAGTATTTAATTCTCCCCTGGCAGAATCATCCATTATTGGGACTGCCATAGGTTTGGCAACTCTTGGATACAAGCCAGTGGTTGAAATTCAGTTTGGCGATTATATCTGGTATAGCATGATGCAAATCCGCAATGAAGTTGCCACCATGCGCTATCGCTCCAATGGGAAATGGAGTTGCCCTATTGTCATGCGTGTTCCTGTCGGGGGATACATTCATGGTTCAATCTGCCATAGCCAGAGTATTGACGGTTTTTTCACTCATTTGCCGGGAATTTACATTGCCTATCCGTCCAATGCGTCTGACGCAAAAGGATTACTGAAAATGGCTTGCCGCATGGAGGATCCGGTCATGTTTATGGAGCATAAAGGGCTTTATCGCCAAGGATTTGCTGCATCTCCTGAACCGGACGAAAATTATCTCCTTCCCTTTGGCAAAGCCCGTATCGTTCAAGAAGGCAACGATGTCACAATTATTACCTGGGGAGCATTGGTGCAAAAATCCATTGAGGCTGCCAGAAATACGGGATTGTCCGTAGAAATAATTGATCTTCGCACCTTAAATCCCCTGGATATGGAAACCATTTTAACATCCCTGCAAAATACCAGTCGCGTAATTGTAGCTCATGAAGATAATCTCAACAATGGATTTGGTGCTGAAATTGCTGCACGAATTAGCGACAAGGGGTTTAAATATTTAGATGCGCCCATAAAACGGGTGGCATCAAAAGATGCTCCGGTTGCCTATGCGGAAGTTCTGGAAAATGAATTACTGGTTCAAACCTCCTGGATTGAGAATGCCTTGAAGGAGATTGTGGAATTCTAAAATGACGGCATTGGCAGATTATATCATTCGCAAACAAGTGCCATTAGGTGAAAACCCGGAATTACCAAAATTCAGGGGAAATATTGGCATTACCCAAGGGTGGATTTCAATATGTGCTAATTTGTTACTGTTTGTTTTAAAGTTAGTTTTTGGAATTATTTCTAATAGTATTGCCCTCATTGCCGATGCCTTTCATACGCTCTCCGATATGGCCAGTAGTGGAGTGGTGGTTTTCGGATTTAAGATGGCCTCCAAGCCAGCAGATAAAGAACATCCTTTTGGGCATGGAAGAGCGGAAACCATTGCAGCCCTTACAATTTCCATTCTCATAGGATTTACCGGAATCGAATTTATAAAATCCAGTATAGCCCGCTTTATGGAAGATATTATGATTAATGTAAATTGGGCTGTGATTGCTGTAATCATATTGACGATTTTTCTTAAGGAAGGCTTGGCCCGATTGAGTTTGAACCTTGGAGATACGATAAATTCTGACATTTTGAAAGCAGATGCTCTGCATCATCGCAGTGATATGTATTCATCGGTTTTGGTGCTGGCAGCATTTGGTGGCGTATGGCTGGGTTATCCCAAATTAGATGCCATTATGGGATTGGGAGTAGCTGCTATGATGATCCATTCCGCTTATGAAATCGCCCGGTCTGCCATTGATGACCTACTTGGTAAGCCAGTGGACAAAAATACAATCTCTAACATTAAATCAATTGCCATGCGGGTAGAGAATGTATCCAATGTCCATGATATTGTTGTTCACAGTTATGGAGCTCATAAGTTTATTTCTCTGCACCTGGAAATTGCGGAGGGAAAGAGTCCGGAAAGTATGCACGATATTGCAGATAGGGTTGAAAATTTAATATCCGATGAATTAGAAGCTGACGTAGTAACTCATGTGGACCCGGTTACTGTTGAGGGTAAAGAAATTTCATCCATAAAAAACATAATACGGAGAAATCTGGAGTTATTCGGATTGGGAAATTCATTTCAGGATTTAAGAATTGTAAAAAATCACCAAATAGAATCTATTCTCTTTCAAGTGCCGGTGCCGGTTGAGTTTAATCAGAAAGATGAATTTAGAGAAAAATGCAGTTCGGAGTTAATCCAGAAATATCCGAATAGTGAAATTATGATCGAATTTAAATCTCAAATGAGCATGAGGTAAGTATGACAGATGTTGTAATGCCCAAAATGGGTGAATCAATTACAGAAGGGACTATCCTTGAATGGAAAAAGCAGGTAGGGGATAGTATTGCCAAAGATGAAACCTTGTTGGAAATTTCCACTGACAAGGTGGATTCAGAGATACCCTCTCCTGCTACTGGTATGATTGTGGAGATTATCGCCCAGGTGAATGATACCATCCCCGTGGGAGATGTCATTGCCAGAATTGGGGAGGTTGGTGAGAGTGCATCTACCGAGGAAGTGTCGGTAGAGACTGCACCAACTGAAGAATCATTACCTACTGAACCTGATCTAGTTCCTGAGATTAAAGAAGTAGTACAATCAGAAATTGTTATTGAGAAACCCATTATTCAATCCGGAAAACGGTTTTATTCTCCCCTGGTGAAATCCATCGCAAAAAAAGAGGGTATCACCCAGGCAGAACTGGATGCCTTAATGGGTACCGGAAATAATGGACGCGTGAATAAACAGGATATATTGGCCCATCTGAAAACCAGAACAGCAGGGGCACCAACCCAGACGGAAGACGTTATTGAGCAGCCAGCATCAATAGTACCGACTATGTCGGATGAAATTGAGCCCATGTCACGAATGCGTAAACGCATCGCCGAGCATATGGTCCAGTCTGTACAAACCTCACCACATGTATATACCACGGTAGAAGCTGATGTCACTAATTTGGTGCATATCAGGGCTGAACATAAGGAATCATTCAAATCCAAAGCAGGCGTAAATCTCACCTACACGCCCATGCTGTTGGATGCTTGTATTCGGGTTATTCAGGAATTTCCACTCATGAATGCGTCTTTAGATGGGGATAATATCGTTCACCACCGTAATATCAATATGGGGGTAGCCGTCGCTTTGCCGGATGATAATTTGATTGTGCCGGTTATCCATTCTTCAGAGGAGAAAAACTTTTTGGGATTGGCTCGTTCTGTTTCCGATTTAGCAGGCAGGGCACGGGAAAACAAATTAATGCCGGATGAAATATTCGGCTCTACCTTTACCATTACCAATCCCGGTGTATTTGGCGGACTGTTTGGAATGGGAATTATAAACCAGCCCAATGTGGGAATTCTATCTGTAGGTTCATTTCAGAAACGGCCTGTGGTAAAAGAGACTGAATATGGAGATACCATTGTGATACGGAGTATGGTCTATTTAACCCTCAGCTATGACCATCGCATTATTGATGGTGCCTATGGTACCAAATTTTTGGCTCGATTGGTAGAGATAATTGAACAGTATAATAATGATAAAATCAAAAATTAAACTTCAATGTTAGCTCAAGCACCAATTAAAAAAAGAACCCGTCCAGATTGGCTGAAAATAAAACTGACCACATCTGGTAAGTTTTTGGAAACCCAAAAACTGATTAGGGAAAACAATCTCCATACCGTTTGTGAAGAAGCCCGCTGCCCCAATATTTATGAATGCTGGGGAAGACAGACCGCCACCATCATGATCTTGGGAGATACCTGTACCCGTTCTTGTGGGTTCTGCTCTGTGAAGACTGGGAAGCCACTTTCGGCAGACATATTGGAGCCAATCCGTACGGGACATACGGTGAAAGCTATGAATCTGCGTCATGTGGTCATTACCTCTGTTGATCGAGACGATTTAAAGAATGATTACGGAGCAGAGATTTGGGCGGAGACTATTAAACAAATTCGCCTACAATCTCCAGATTGCACCATAGAAGTATTAACGTCTGATTTTAGAAATTATCGCCCTGCATTCGAGCAGGTATTTCAGGCAAGACCGGATATTTTTTCTCATAATGTCGAATGTGTCCGGCGAATATCCAAAGCGGTGCGCCCCCAATCTGATTGGAATCGATCCCTTTCAATACTCAGGGCTTCCGTTGAATGGGGGTTGAAAACCAAAACAGGTATGATGGTGGGATTGGGCGAGACCGATTCTGAAGTTTTGGAAACTATGCTGGAATCCGCCGATTTAGGAATTGACAT
>DTTG01000211.1 GCA_012964845.1 Fidelibacterota bacterium | reverse complement strand
CCGAAAAAGAAGAGGAAGTATTATTTCGTAGAATTGATATTCCCATAGCTATAGACCTTCCAGATACCACCCAAATAACCACCGAAGAAACTCGATAATTTTCTCAAACAGAACCCGCTAAGGTTCTGAACATTTCCGTTTTAATTTCAAAATAATGACACTGATTTTGTGCGGTAAATCACACCTCATTTCAAAAGTGAAATGCATCACAAAATGCTTGCTGTACTGTTTCTAATATTCACTAAGCGTAAATAGAGGATTAAGATAATGGCACAACAAAATAGAAGATTAGTAGAAGAAATAAATCAGGCAGAATATCTGCAGGAAATTTGTTTAGAAACCCCCCAAATAACAATTGGAACTCAATGTGGGATTGGAATGTATGAATTCAAAAGTATCGGTTATCGGGATAGTGAACTGATATTGGAATTCAAATTGGTTATGGATGCTAAACGGTCTGATTGTGAACGAATTGCATATAATCTAGGTGATCGATGTGTACTCACAGCGGCTCAGTTTTTATATGCTTATGAATACCACGCATTTGCCTAGAAGGAGGTAGAAGAAGGATATAAACTGTCTGGTACCACAATTGTGGTCGGAAGGAGCCGGATAGTATAAAAAGGCCTCTCAATTTGAGAGGCCTTTTTATCTATGGTGATTTTTTAATCAACTTTATTCGTAAATTTTTTCCAGTGATTATAATGTAAATTCAGAATATTCATTTATATTAGGACTGGATTAATTAAACCTGAAACAAAAATTAACTGGCAGATTCTTTTATTTGGACTTACCAAAGTTCCATTAATTTTCTATTGTCGTCCAAAAGTAGTGAGCATTTCTGACTCAAAGTTAGAAATCAAAATAAAATTAAATCGCAGAACTAAAAACCATTTAAACTCCATGTATTTTGGTGTATTAGCAGTTGGTGCGGATGTCACGGGCGGATTTCTTGCAATGAATTATATCCAAGCGAGCAAGTCCAAGATTAATTTGATTTTCAAAGATTTTCATGCAGATTTCCTGAAAAGAGCAGAGGATGATGTTCACTTTGTTTGCGAGGATGGAATTGCCATTCAAAATTTAGTACGTGATGCAGAAGAAACAGGTGAAAGGCAAAACCTCTCTGTGCAAATTGTAGCAACCGTTCCCAAAATTTCAGATGAACCCGTAGCCAAATTTATTCTTACACTATCTATTAAGAAAAAATCTAAATGAAAATTCAGCTAACTATTTGGTGGTGTTGGATTATTATATATATAGCCTTGAACTCTTTCATGTATGCCAAAGAACTCAGGGTAATGAAATTAGTTGAAGGACTCCATAAACCGGTCTATCTCACTGCACCGGAAAATAATTCAGATACTCTGTTCATTGTTGAGCAGCATGGGGTGGTTCAGCGTTTGATAAATGGTGAGGTAGCTCTGTCTCCTTTATTAAATATCCGCCATCAGGTACACCAACCCAAGATGCCCGGAGATGAGAGAGGTTTACTTGGATTTGCACTCCATCCGCAATTTTCAAAAAATGGAAGAATATTTGTGAATTATGTGAATAAAAAAGACAGCACAGTAATATCTGAATATGAAGTTGACCCAAAAACCATTATTGCAAATGCAAAAAAAGAAAAAATTATTTTGAAGTTTCAGCAGCCTTATTCAAATCATAATGGCGGACAGTTGGCTTTTGGTCCGGATGGGTTTCTCTACATCGCTGTGGGTGATGGCGGTTATGCCGGTGACCCCCATGATAATGGTCAAAATATAGAAACCATTTTTGGCACGATTCTTAGAATTGATGTAGATAGAACACCACCCTATGAAATTCCGGTTGATAATCCATTCTTAAATGAAAAAAGGGCAAAGGGAGAAATTTGGTGTTATGGTCTCCGAAATGCCTGGCGCTTTTCATTTGATGCAGAAACCGGGGATTTATATATTGGCGATGTGGGTCAAAGCAGCTGGGAAGAAATTGATTATCTGCCGGCAAAATCTCCCGGTGCAAATTTTGGGTGGAATATAATGGAAGGCGCACATTGTTATCCTCCCGGAGAAGATTGTGAAAAAGATGGGTTAGTGCTGCCCATTTTTGAATATCCCAATAATGCCAACTATATGAAAACTCTCATTGGCTGGGACCAGAATGATGCTCAGGGATGTTCCGTTACCGGTGGCTATGTTTACAGAGGCAGCCAAATTCCTGAATTATACGGCCATTATATTTTTGGAGATTACTGCACCGGAAAAGTATGGAGTTTCACAGTAAAAAATGGCGCTTCCCAAAACTATGAGGAGTGGAAGATAAACGGACTCGAAGAAGATTTGTACCTATCCTCATTTGGTGAAGATGGCAAGGGAGAATTATACATAGTAAACCATACCGGATCCATTTATAAACTTGTAGGCGTTGAATAAAATTTTAAGATTTTATTGTATTTGGTTGGTTTATTACGCAACCATGTGGTGTTGTGATACTGGCTTTTTAGAAATTGAAAACAACTGCTATTTCCAGAAAGATGTTCAGTTTTTACGAGCACTCATTAATAATAGCAAATATAATAAAAATTCCCCCTCTTCTGATTTAAACCCCATTAAACTTGGCTGGCAAATTTGGGAAAACGGCCGTCTAGTTGAATTTTGTTCATCACCCTCAACTCATACAGAGTGCAGGATGGAATATATACTTTCAGGATTAATTCCAAGTGAAATTGGTAATCTAACCCAATTGCGAAAACTATCGTTGGAATCCAATAAATTTAATGGAGTTATCCCTCGAGAAATTGGGGCATTAAAAAATATAAATGACCTAACCTTATCTTCTAACCAATTAATTGGTAACATTCCCTCTGAAATTGGTGAACTTAAATCATTGGAGCATTTAGCCTTGAACAGCAACACACTTTCAGGATATCTGCCTCCAGAATTTGAGAATCTTAAAAATCTAAAATGGGTGTATCTGGCTTCCAATTTTTTCACCGGCAGCATCCCGTCCAGTTTTGGTGATATGGAGGGAATAACTTATTTAAATTTATCCAATAATCAGTTTGATGGGGTGATTCCGCCTGCACTTGGTAAGCTTTCAAAATTACAGTATTTAAATCTCTCTCAAAATAAATTGACTGGACCGATCCCGGTGGAACTTGGTAATCTGAACCTATACAGATTGAATTTAGAATTTAACCAATTGAGTGGAAATATTCCATCGGAATTGGGCAACCTCATTAATTTGGTTAATCTAGATTTAGAGTCAAATCAATTAAGCGGTATTATTCCTGCTTCACTGGGAAACTTGGTCAGATTGATAGAATTAGATCTACATAATAATCAGTTAAGTGGTCCATTGCCAGCTACTGTGAATGGGTGGTTGGTTTTGGAAAAATTAAATGTAACCAATAATCAACTTACAGGGCAATTACCCATAGAACTGGGAGAATTGACTAATCTCAAATCATTAAATATAAGTTTCAATAATTTTGATGGAATTATTCCGGAAAAACTGTTGCAGATAAAAGGCTTGGAAGTTCTTTATATTCATGCAAATCAATTATCTGGTCAGATTTCCGATGATTTTTGCGATGAAGATAAATCCAAGAAAATATTGATTTATGGGAATTCATTCTGTCCGCCTTATCCGGAATGTATCAAGTATATCGGAAAACAGACTTGCGAAAATTGATTATCCACCTCACCCTTTTATTTACTTTATTATTCGCAAGTGACCAATCCTATGTGCTAATGGTTTCTTTTGATGGATTTCGATATGACTTTACAACAATGGCAGATACCCCAAATTTTGATAGACTTGAATTGGAAGGTGTAAAGGCAGATGCGCTTATACCGGTATTTCCATCCCTCACGTTTCCCAATCATTATTCTATTGCCACCGGAGCCTACTCAGGTACGCATAACATCACCGGAAATTCATTCTATGATAAAGAATTCAGGGAAAAGTATAGTTTGTATGACCGGAACAAGGTACGTGACCCAAAATTTTATAAATCCGAACCTATTTGGGTAACAGCTGAAAGACAGGGAGTAAAAGCAGCGTCCTTTTACTGGGTGGGGTCAGAGGCGCCGATAAAAGGATATTCACCATCTATTTTCAAATATTATGATGGCAGCGTACCCTTTAAAGCACGGATTGATTCAGTAATTTCCTGGTTTCAGCTTCCCCATAAAAATCGCCCCCAATTAATAATGCTGTATTTTTCTGAACCAGATCATACCGGTCATGATTGGGGAGTGAATACTTCTGAAATAGTGGAAGCAGTAGAAGAAATGGATGACCTGTTGGGCTATCTTTTACAAAACCTTGAAGGCTTGAAAATTCATTCTAATCTCAATCTAATTATTGTGAGTGACCATGGAATGACTAATGTCAGTGAAAATAAAAGGATTGTTTTAGATGATTATATTAGCCGATTAAGTGACCTTTATCTAAATGGTAGGGGAACGCATGTTCAATTTGATTTGAAAAAATTTAAGAGAAAGTATAAAAAGATATTATTCAAGGAATTACAAAAAATACCTCATTGTAAAGTGTGGAAAAAAAATAACATTCCGGAAAGATTTCATTTTAACAATAATAATACTGGAGAATTCCTGCTTCTTGCTGATGAAGGCTGGCTCATAACTACACAATCTGCTATGGATGAGGACGAATTTACTCTGGGTGGAATGCATGGGTATGATCCCCAACTGGCAAATATGCATGGATTTTTCTATGCTTCGGGGCCAGATATTAAATCAGGTATTCAAATATCCGCATTCGAAAATATTCATATTTACCCAATGATTTGTAATTTGTTAGACATTGAACCCTATTCGGGGAAAAAAGATTCTCCTGAGGGTGATATGCAAATTCTAAACCATATTTTAATTGAGAAAAACGAGTGATGGATCAGTATTTTTATTCTACCCAGATTTTTGAAGATTTTATTATTTTGCCAGAAGATGAAGCTCACCATGCCTTAAAGGTGCTGAGAAAGAAAATTGGGGATAAAATTACCGTTGTTGATGGAAAGGGTGGGGAGTATGAATCGATTTTTGAAAACGTAAATGCACTAAATTGCAAATTAAAAATAATAAATAGAAAAAATAATATTGGAGGACTCCTAAAGCACTCCATTCACATTGGAATTTCCCCTCCGAAAAGTCATGACAGACTTGAGTGGTTTATTGAAAAATCGGTGGAGCTTGGAATCCAGGAAATCAGTTTTATTTTAACAGAAAATTCAGAGAGAAAAAATGTTAAATTAAACCGAATATTAAAAAGGACAATTTCATCAATGAAGCAATCACTAAAGGCATTAATTCCTAAAATTAATGATATTATTCCGGTGAAGGAATTTATGGAAAATTGTATCAATAATGAAAAATTTATTGCTTATTTAGGCGAAGAAGAAAACCGCCATTTAATTAAACTTGCACCTGCCCAAAGTGATTATTGCATACTCATCGGGCCGGAAGGAGATTTTTCTTCATCCGAAATTAAGAAATCTCAAAAGTTTGGTTTTCAACAGGTTACCCTTGGAGCTAATCGATTGCGAACGGAGACAGCCGCAGTAGCAGCCTGCCATATTCTTAATTTGGTAAATGAAAAATGACCTCCATAAAAAATAACCATGAAAAATGGATGAAGGCTGCTTTCAGGGAAGCGGAAAAAGCATTTGAACAAGATGAAGTCCCTATTGGCGCTGTGGTTGTTAAAAATGGGATAATCATCGGACGAGGATATAACCAATGTGAAAGTCTGAATGACCCAACTGCTCATGCAGAAATAATTGCCATTACTTCTGCAGCAAATACAATAAAAAACTGGCGGTTGAAGGATTGTCAATTATATGTCACCAAAGAGCCCTGTCCTATGTGTGCTGGTGCATTGGTAAATGCCCGAATCAATATGGTGGTGTTTGGAATGTATGATGAAAAAGAAGGCTGCTGTGGTTCCCTGTATCAACTGTGCAGAGACAACCGATTTAAGCATCAACTCACAGTTAAAGGGGGAATTATGGAAGATCCCTGCACCTTAATCATCCATGAGTTTTTTAAAAAGCAGAGGAAAAAAGACTAATACCCCCAATTAAGTTTCCTATTACGGGGATTGGAAATCGGGGATCGGGAGCTTCACTTTTTG
>DTTG01000210.1 GCA_012964845.1 Fidelibacterota bacterium | reverse complement strand
GTCTGAAATTTTCCTGCTTGATAGCGGGACCAATAATCATTTAGATGAACTCTTAACTTAGGTAATAAAAATAAAGCCCCAATAATATTGGGCACTGCACAGGATAATATCATTAAATCTGAAAAATCCAGTACATTACCTAATTTTGCTATTGACCCCAATAATATTGCTCCCAGGAAAACAATTTTATAAATATATAATGTAGAATCTCCAAATAGGTACTTCCAGCCTTTATCCCCATAATAATACCAGGATATCATCGTACTGTAGGAAAAGAGAAAAACTACAATCATTAGTATCCAAGGGAACCAAGTTATTACTGTTCCAAAGGCTGCGGAAGTCATTGATGCTCCAACTGTGGCTGTAGTATTTTGAGCAATTAAATTTTGATAAATTGGGTTTTTATCTGCTGTAATTAATATTACAGTTGCGGTCATAAGACATACAACGATTGTATCAATAAAGGGACCAATCATGGCTACAATTCCCTCCCTGACAGGTTCATCAGTCTTCGCAGCAGAATGGGCGATGGATGCAGACCCTACACCACCTTCATTGCTGAAAACCGCTCTCTTGATACCTACTACCAGGATACCTAAAAATCCTCCATAGATGGCATCTGGATAAAATGCCTGAGAAAATATTGATCTAATCACATTAGGTATTTCTGCATAATTAGAGAAAATGATATATAACGATGCAGCAACGTAAATTATAACCATTGAAGGAACAATTTTTTCAGTTACCTGCCCAATCCTTTTGATTCCGCCGACTATCACCAAACCTACCAAAATGACTAATAATATCCCATAATAAATTCCATTTGATCTCCTATCATCCCAAATTCCATTTCCTTTATCAGTAAATTCTTCTCCATTGTCCCAGATACTGTTATTATTGGTATCAGTAAATACTTCACCCTCATCCCATTTGCCATTTCCTTGATCGGTAAACTCTTCGCCTTCGTCCCACTTATCATTGCCATTGGTATCATTAAATATTTCTGTACTGAAAAAATCAATTTTACTTGAAATTATTTCCAATGATTGATTAACTTGGAACATATTTCCTCCACCAAAGGCACCGCCAATAATAAAAATAGCATATATAATCCCTAATACTTTCCCAAATGATTTATAACCACCCTTATTAATTATCCATCCATCTTCCTCTCGTTCGCCTAATCCTTCTTCAAGATAATACATAGGGCCGCCAGAAATTGACCCATCATCGTTAACTTTTCTGTATAATTGACCCAGAGTACAGGATACAAATTTTGCTGACATGCTGAAAAATGCAATAAATATCATCCAGAAAACCGCACCGGGACCTCCAAGGGATACTGCGACAGCAACCCCGGCAATATTTCCAAGACCTATGGTTGCTGAAAGTGCAGATGTCAATGCTTGGAAATGGCTTATCTGACCAGTATCCTCCGGATTATCATATTTTCCTTTAATAATATCAATAGAATGAAAAAAACCACGAATATTAATAAATCGAAAGT
>DTTG01000209.1 GCA_012964845.1 Fidelibacterota bacterium | reverse complement strand
CACCATCTGAAATGGTGAATGCATTTTCATGGGCTCGGTTCACATTATTGGTATGGATCTGCAGTATAAATTCAGTTGGTAGGCTAAGCGGTTGGAGAGCTGTTGAGGTTAAGAAATTATTTTGCTCATTTTCATCTTCCACCCCATTTGGCAAACTTAATCCAACCGTAAAAGTTTGGTCTTTCTTCAATTTTCGCCAATCCATGGGCGAAATGGTCAATGTATCAGATTCTAAAAAAGTTAAACTACCATGCCATTGATGTGTTGATTTTTTCCCTTTATAAAGTCCATATTCAATTTCGACAGAATGCAAGTCAAACTCCCCCGAATTACGAATGATGATTTGGGGATTATCACAAATGGGATTAATCCGGCTATATTTATCGGTATTGCTGGGAGCGATGATGTCCACCAATTCCACATCATTTTTAAAATTGGGCGCACCATAACTGATAAGCTGTTGGGTCATGCGGAAGGTGCCGTCTTTTTCGCCATTGTCATAATAGTTCTCAATGCCGTAATCCAATTTGATAGTGTCACTGGGATTCACATAGGGAGTGAGCTCAAATTCATGTTCATCCACAATGGTTCCCGGACACCAGCCGGCACGGTCAAAGGGCCAAGTGCCGCCCTGGGGATAAATGGGATTGTTACCGCAGTCCGTCCACACATTCCAGCGGAAAAGTTCATAATCATCCATATACCAAGTGTGGGTTTTGCTGTCCCATTCACAACAGTTGCGGGGTCCGGCATGCCCGTGCCCGGAAACAATGGACTTAATCCGAAAACCCACCGCTTCAGCATTCAGGATAATTTCAGTTTCAGTGAGCAGGCTGTCATCAGCAAGGTGCTCATATTTGTAATCTGCATAGGGATAAATATTTTCCACAGCAATTACATCCCGGAGCGGGGTACCCTTAATAAAGTGAAATTTTAAATTCAATAACTCCTGATTATTGCCCACTTGTAAATTGAGGTCACCTTTCAGGATGGGTGCGTATTCAGAAATATCATATACCCACTCCCAACCAGTTTCATCACCCATTTCCAAGCGTTTACCATATGGGGTTACAAAACTACCCAGGCAGAATTGTTCGGTGCTGTCACCTTTGGGAACATCTACAAAAGTACTCCATATATAATCCCATTCACCGCAGGGGTATTTATCCCCAGCAGTTAACGAATCACATTTCAATGTTTGAACCATGAGTATTTTTGCCCATTGTCCACCTGTATCGGGGAAGTGGGCAGTAGTTTTGTACTGGGCGTTCCACCCTTCAGGACTTGGGGTAGAAAAAGTAATGGGGTAGATGGTGAGGGTGTCTCCTCCTTGAGCAGAAAGTAAAGGACAAATACATAATGCAATAAGGTAATATTTCAATTTACTTATTTTATAGTCAATCTTAAACCGGTGTCCAATCACTTAAATGAAATGGTTCATAAATTTCACCTCTGAGAGATTTTTGAATATCTAAAATCATACAAATAATTTGAAGGGGGAGATATCCATTTC
>DTTG01000208.1 GCA_012964845.1 Fidelibacterota bacterium | reverse complement strand
CCACTACCTCATTAATTGTAGGTATGGTAAGCAGTGGTGCATTGAATTTGGGAGGAGCAATTCCCATGATTATGGGCGCTAATATTGGCACTACGGTGACCAATATTATAGTTTCCATTGGACATATAAATCGAGGCAACGAATTTAAGCGGGCTTTTGCAGCGGCAACCGTTCATGACTTCTTTAATGTATTTGCAGTTATTTTACTATTTCCAATTGAAATTGCCTTTGGACTACTGGAAAAAACAGCTTCAGGATTAGCCTATTTGCTTTTTGGTACCGTTAGCGTTAGTAATGAGTTCAACAGTCCGATAAAGGCTGGTATAAAATGGGGTGTTCACCATATTGAAAGCCTTAGTTTTGAAAATAATATTGTATTTATCATCCTCAGCGTTTTACTTACCTTTGCTATGTTGTATTCCATTGTCAAGCTTTTACGGAGTTTAGTTTTGGATAATGTTCAGCAATTTTTTGATCAATATATTTTCAAGACAGCAATTCGAAGTATTCTATTTGGAATGCTGTTAACTATTATGGTGCAAAGTTCATCAATTACCACATCCACCATTGTTCCCCTTGCTGGAGCGGGAGTACTAACACTAAGGCAGGTGTATCCATTTACTTTAGGTGCAAATATCGGTACCACCATAACCGCAATTTTGGCAGCCCTTACCCTTAACGTAACGGCATTGGTAGCGGCATTTGCCCATTTATTTTTTAATCTCTATGGAATTCTGATTATTTATATGAATCCATTATTCAGAGATATACCCATTAACCTGGCTAACTGGATTTCGGAGGTTGCAATAAAGAATAAATTTATTCCGCTGGTTTATTTAGTCTGTTTTTTCTTTCTTTTACCATTTTTAATCATACTTATCGGGAGACAATAATGTTTAAACAAATCTTTGAAATTTTCAAATCAGATAGCTTATACGAGCAGGCCTTAGTTGAGTGTCATGAAATGTTGGATATTGATTTAACCATGTTCAAAGCTTCAATCCAGTCATTACGAAAATCAGATTCAGCGGATATTGATATTGATATTTTTGCAATGGATAAAAAAATTAATGAATTTGAAAGAGATGTTCGCAGAAAAGTAATGACTCATTTAGCAATTGGAGGTAAAGAAGACATTGGTTCCGGACTAGTCCTAGTTAGTGTGGTGATTGATATTGAAAGAATTGGGGATTATACTAAAAATATTTATGACCTCGCAGTAAACCACCCCAAAAAACTTGATGGGGAAATTCTTGAAGATCGATTGGTTGAAATTGAAAATATTGCCCTTAAATTAGTTGAGGACTCATTTGATGCCTTTAAGCATCAAAAGATTGACATTGCACGAAATCTCATGGGGTTATATAAGCAAAATATATCCTCTCAGTGTGATTCCATAACAAATGATATAATTACCGGGAAGGTTGAGGGGCTTGAAATAGGAAGAGCTACAGCCATTGCGCTATATGCACGGTTTTTAAAAAGAATTGCTGCTCATTCAAGAAATCTTATTTCCAGTATCGTAAATCCT
>DTTG01000207.1 GCA_012964845.1 Fidelibacterota bacterium | reverse complement strand
AACTGAAGCTTCAGGGGAATCAGATACTTTTGTTTCTGTAACTGAGGAACGTGATTCCCTTCGTTCTGCCTCACGGGATTTTCCTGCTATTTGCGTATCCAGATCTTCTGATTGCTCCATCACATTTTCTTTCTCAATACATGTAGTCAAATATGCAAGGATATTGGGGTTATGCTCCAGCTCTACAGCAAATTCTCCGGTACACTTTCCCTCACCATTATAGTGTAGGAGTACATACGTGCCATATTTTTGCTTATCAATAAAATAAGCTAATCTTCTCTTACCCCATAGTTCCAGTGCCAGGGGAGCGCCACCCATCTTTTTCAGGCTTTCTTCTACGCCCATGATAATATCCTTCAACCTTCCCGCTTCCAGCGAAGGGTGTACAATATATAATGTTTCGTAATAGTTCATATTTACTCCTTATAAATTATTTTAAAATAAAAACGGTGCCACAACTAAAGACACTACTGACATTAATTTTATCAATATGTTTAAAGATGGACCAGATGTGTCTTTAAAAGGATCGCCAACAGTATCACCAACAACCGCTGCTTTGTGAACATCAGAACCTTTGCCGTATGACACTCCATTTATTTCTGTCCCTCCTTCAATCATTTTCTTGGCATTATCCCATGCACCGCCGGCATTAGATTGAAAGATTGCCATGGAAACACCGCTTACTGTAACTCCTGCCAGTAAACCACCTAATGCCTGTGGCCCCATATCAAATAGTTTTCCCAAAAGCCCAATTAATATCGGTGTGACGACTGCGAGTAATCCGGGTAATAACATTTCTTTAATTGCAGATTGAGTAGAAATTTCAATACAACGTCCATGATCCGCCTTTGTTAATCCCAGTTCATAGACCGACCTATCTTCATCAGTCCAGGAAGATTCATCGCCCTTGCCTAAAACTGCAAGGGCTGCTTTTAATTCAGGAATATCCCTGAATTGTCGACGCACTTCTTCAATCATAGCCATTGCTGCCCGTCCAACAGCACCCATTGCTAAGGATGAAAATAAAAATGGTAACATCGCCCCAATAAAAAGTGCTGCCATAACAATTGGATTTGAGATATCTATAATAAAAGGCGATTCACCCAATTTACTTTTTATTATTTCACTAAATGCTGCAAACAATGCCAAAGTTGTTAAAGCCGCGGACCCAATAGCAAACCCTTTACCAATTGCAGCCGTAGTATTTCCTACGGCATCTAATTTATCTGTCCGTTCTCTTACCTCAGGAGACAACCCTGCCATTTCAGCAATACCACCAGCATTATCAGAAATAGGTCCGTATGCATCAACAGCCAGTTGAATGCCAGTATTTGCCAGCATTCCCAAGGCTGCCATTGCAATACCATATAATCCTGCACTTTGATGTGCAAATACAATTGCTACTGCAATTATTATTACTGGGATAAAAGTTGATTGCATTCCCACGCCTAAACCCGCAATAATATTGGTAGCTGAACCTGTAATGGATTGATCTACAACTGATTTAACAGGCTTAGTTCCTGTTCCTGTAT
>DTTG01000206.1 GCA_012964845.1 Fidelibacterota bacterium | reverse complement strand
TAATATCGGTGAAATCCGCTCATGGATATGGTAAATGGTGAGTCGGGAAATTGTTCAATAAGTCTATCCATTTGAATAGTAAGTTTTCTAAGAGAAAACAAATCAAATTCATCCATATTATGTCTCATTTGAAACGTGGGAATCATAATTGATAAAGCCAATGCAGTTTCATGATTTGGATCATATCGCAAACCCTTTTCAGCTAATATTATAGCTTCTTTTACATCTTCAGTTTCTTGTTTTGAGGGACCTGCATTATCATCATAAATGATAAATTTACATAGTGCTTTATTACAAAGTGCATCAGTATAAGTTGAATCTAATTTTAATGCTTGTTCTATTAAAGGGGTTGCCATTGAACAAGTTTTAACCCCAGATAATTTTGTATCAGAGAGTATTTTATCAGCTTCCTGAATTAATTTATAAGCCTCTAAACTTTCTGTAGGGCGTTTCTCTGTTGCTATTATATCTGTTTTTGATATAGAAAGCTTTTCATTTAGTTTTGAAACGATACTACTTGCAATTTCATCCTGAACATTTAAGATGTCTTTCAGTGTATTATTATATGAGTCAGACCATATTGAATTATCTTTTGCAATATCAAACAGCGAAACATTCACTCTTAAATTGTCATCTATTATCTTAACAGAACCCTCAACAATATAGTTCAAACTGAGTTTTTCAGAAATTTCAGCCATTGTTGCTGTTTTATTTTTAAAAACAGCAACATCTGTGCGGGGTCTGACTTTAAGATTCTGGATGCGGGATAGCCTTGTTATAAGCTCTTCGGTTAAGCCATCTGCAAAATAACTTTTCTCATCGGGGCTTATATTATCCATATACAAAATCGCAATGGATGCATCATATTCCTTCTCATCTCCCATACCGATAGTTAAAAAGGGATATATGAACCAAAAAGCTCCACCAATAATTGTCAAAATAAGTCCTGTCAATGGGAAAAGGATTTTTTTAGTAAGGCTCCATTTTTTTGATGCTATATCATTTTTATACTCGGGCTGATCAGTATCATCATGTTTCAGATCATACGTCCAGGAAAAAAAGAAAGTAATGGGGAAACCTAAAATTGCCAGTGCAATGACAAAGGTAACGGTCCAATCAGGTAGTAATAGACGTGGGAAAACAATATCCGCCACTTGAATTATTATCAAGGCAGCAGCAGCATAGACCCCAACGGTTTTAAAGACTTTACGTCGTTTTAATTCTTGGAATAGATTCATTTTATGAAATTAGTGAATCATCTATTAGTTGTGTATAAACTGAACTTCCCACCAAAAGCGCACGTTCATCAAAATCAAAATGTGAACAGTGGTGGGGTACAGACAAAGGTTCTTTGTCTATTGGGGCTGAACCCACAAAGAAAAAACAACCCGGGACTTCCTGCAGAAAATAGCTGAAATCTTCCCCCCCCATTGAGAGGTAGGGGGCACCAGCGCCGTCTCCTACAATCTCCTTTGCAGCATTCAATAGCTTTTCACTTTCTTTAGGATGGTTTACTGTTGGGGGATAGCCATCTTCATATTC
>DTTG01000205.1 GCA_012964845.1 Fidelibacterota bacterium | reverse complement strand
CTCCAAATGTACTGAGTACAGCGTCATTACATGAAAAAATGGAAGGATTAACCTACCAACTCATCGGCAGCGGTTCCCAACTGGAACAATTGAAAATGCTCTGTATAATTCTGGTTTTGAGTTATTTCTTGAAAAATGTCTTTTTTTATATAAATAATGTGTCTCTTTCCTATGTCCAATATCACATGATTAGGGATATTAGAACCCAATTTTTTAAACATTTACACAGCCTGCCACTATCCTTTTTTGATAAAAGTAAAATAGGAAATATTTCCAGCATTCTGATTAGGGATATTGCTGCAATGAGAACCGCCTTTACACAGACCATTCAAAAACTGATAAATGAACCTATCAATATTGTTGTATTTTTGATTTTACTGTTTATAATCAATGTAAAACTGACGCTGTATGTTTTCATTACAGTACCCATATCTGCCTATGTAATTGTAAAATTGGGGCAAAGTATTCGAAGAAAAGCTAAACGAAGCAGCATTCAAATTGCCGGAATTACAAATATACTGCAGGAAACATTATCGGGGATTCGAATAGTAAAAGCATTCGGTATGGAAAAATGGGAAGTGAGCCGTTTTATGAAGGAAAGCATGAAATATTTCCAACTCATTTTTCGTCAGGCAAAACTGCGTCACTTTATCACACCTATAAACGATATGATTGGCGTGTTATTGGGTGTGGTTTTATTATGGATTGGTGGTTATGAAGTTCTTGAAGCCGGCACAATGGATCCCGATATCTTTATTCGATTCATCATTTATCTCTTTGCAATGTTACAGCCAGCACGCAAACTGGGGAATGTAAATGCCATTATTCAGGGTGGCCTGGCATCAGCCGAACGTGTGTTTACGGTTTTAGATGTGAAGCCCGATATTGTTGACCCTGAAACTCCGGTTAAATTAGAGGGTTTTAATAAAGAAATAAAATTTGAAAACGTTTCATTTAAATATGAAAATACCAATAAGGCTTCCCTCAAAGATGTTCAAGTGACGATTCCCCGAGGAGAAGTATTGGCATTGGTGGGCAGCAGCGGTGCAGGAAAATCAACATTTGCAGATTTGATTCCACGGTTTTATGATGTCACCAGTGGAAAAATTACAATCGATGGAGTTGATATTCGGGAAATTACAGTTGAAAATCTTCGCAGTTTAATGGGTATTGTTTCCCAGGACACGATTCTATTTAATGATACAGTTGCCCACAATATCAGTTATGGTCTTCCCAATGCCGGAATTAACGAAATCCGGGCAGCGGCTAAAACTGCCAATGCTTTGGAGTTTATTGAAGACCTTCCAAATGGATTTGATACTATCATTGGAGAGAAAGGAACCCGGCTTTCTGGCGGACAAAGGCAGCGAATTTCTATTGCCCGTGCCCTATTGAAGGATCCGGATATTTTAATTTTAGATGAAGCCACCTCAGCCTTGGATACAGACTCTGAAAGAAAGGTTCAGGAAGCCATCGATACATTGGTTCAAAATAGAACGGTTATAGTTATTGCTCACCGCTTATCTACCATCACCCATGCCAATAATAT
>DTTG01000204.1 GCA_012964845.1 Fidelibacterota bacterium | reverse complement strand
GGGTAGGTAATTCGGGCAATCTTTTTGTGCTTGGCCACCTGCATATTCCAACCGCGATACAGTGTTATTAACGCTAACGGGATGATAAACATTGCTAAAACAATATGGGTGAGCAGAATAAAATAGTAGATACTGCTAAAATCGCCAACATACATTTTAGGTCCGGCTTTAAACCAATGGTAGATCACATAAGACACCAGGAAAAGTACCGAGACGCCAAAGGCCGTGAGCATGGTCTTCTTATGCCTGTCAATCTCCTTTCTTTTAATAAACCATAGAGCTGCCAAAAGCAGAACCGTGCAGGTGCTGTTTAAAAGTGCATTTAAATGGGGCAATGCGGAAACATCCAGCATCCCCTCCATTCCATCCGGGCGGGGACCCAGAATAAGAAATGCCACTGCCAGGGTAATTACAATAGAGACAATATAAATAATTCTCAGCCAGAATTTTTCTCCAGATACAATTTTATCTGTCAATGGAGGATCCTTTCTATTAAAATGATAATGAGCAGGAGGGGCAAATATATAATAGAAGCCAACATGAGCCTTCTCGCATTTTTTTTATTAGATTCCATAATCACTTTCAATGCCACCATTAAAAAGGCTACACCCAGCAAGGCTGCTCCAACTGCATAAAATATTCCAGCAACCTTAAGAATATACAATCCAAGACTGGTGATGAGTAGGGCTATGGTAAAAAATAAAATTACATAACTGGTTCGTTTTGATTCGGGATATATAGTTGGGAGCATTTTAAATCCGCCCTTTTCATAATCGGCAGCATAAATAATAGCAATGGCCAGAAAATGAGGCATCTGCCAACAAAACAAAATTCCAAACAATATCCAGGCAGGTGGTGCCAAAGAACCTGTGGCGGCAACCCATCCTCCAACCGGTGGCAAGGCACCGGGAATTGAACCAATGATGGTATTCCATGTGGTTATTCGTTTACTGGGGGTATAAATGAGTATGTAAAGCAAAATAGTGGCTACGGATATAAAGGCAGTAAGGGGGTTGATTAAATAATAGAGTAAAACACATCCTCCAAAAGAGAGAAAAGCACCAAATATCAAGGCATTCATGGGACCAATTTTTCCAATTACAATAGGGCGATTTTTTGTGCGTGTCATTTTTGCATCGTGCCGTCTTTCAATGACTTGATTCAATACTGCAGCTCCTGCCGAAGTTGCCCATGTACCTAAAATGAGATAAAATAATATGAGCCAACTGTCAACTGTTGCCATGTGGCTACCCTGACTTCTGAGTCCCAGATAATATCCCAAATAGGCAGTGACCAGCACCAGCATAGTGATGCGGGGTTTGGTCATTTCAAAATATGCTGAAATAGTAGTTTTCAATAGAATGAATGAAAAAAGGAGTAATCTGTCTTGAAATTACTCCCCTAAAATTATAAATGGAATCCCCTGCGAATTAAGCTGTATTTTCTTACTTCAAGGCTTTTATGTAGGCTATGATATTTGCAATATCTTCCTCATTTAGAACTGGTTTATAGGATGGCATAATTGGCGGAAACCCTTCTGCTATAAATTTACGGG
>DTTG01000203.1 GCA_012964845.1 Fidelibacterota bacterium | reverse complement strand
ACAATATTTGGAGTCAATTTAGCTTTCTGGTAAAAACTTTCAATTTCCGTTTGAAGATTCCGCATAATGGTACGTGCACGGTGGAGCCTTTGACGGGTACGAATTAATCCCACATAATTCCACATGGTATTTTTAATAGTGAGCCAATCCTGAGCAATAAGAGCTGGATCAATTTCTTCGAGTTCATCTACCCAGGGTTCAATTTCTGGGAAATGGTCATCTCCATCTCTAAAAATGGCTGCATCTTTTCCGGCATGATATCCCCATACCAAAGCTTCCAGTAAAGAAGTGCTGGCTAAACGGTTAGCCCCATGAACACCGGTACAGGCAACTTCACCCACTGCATACAAGCGCTTTACAGAAGTCCGGCCTTCCAGATTTACACCAATACCCCCACAAATATAATGTGCAGCCGGCACCACCGGAATGGGCTCTTTGGTCATATCAATTCCAGCCTCCAGACAGCCTTTATAAATAGAGGGAAATCGGTTTATAATCCAGTCACTATCCTTAAATGAAATATCCAAATACATGCAGGGAAGAGCTGTATCTAACATTTTTTGATGGATACCTCGAGCAACAATATCACGTGGTGCTAAACTACCTTTTTCATGAATTTTCTGCATGAATTCATTTCCATGCCCATCAATTAAAATCCCCCCTTCACCCCTGACAGCTTCTGAAATTAAAAAGCGACCAGATCCGCTGAAAAGAGTTGTGGGATGAAATTGGATATACTGCAGGTTAAAACACCTGGCGCCAGCCCGCCAAGCCATGGCAATACCGTCTCCAATGGAATCTTCCGGATTGGTTGAGTGGAGAAAAATCTGTCCCAATCCCCCCGTTGCCAATATAGTTCTTTGGGCATAAAGTGAAGATACCTTTCCCGTATTATTATCCAACACCATTGCACCAAAACAAGCGGGTTTTTTGTAGATGTCGGTAGAAATTGTGGAGTGGTGCGATAAGGTTAATAGGTCAATAGCTGTATAATTGGTTATGATAGAAATATGGGGATGTTTTTCCAATTCACTCAATATGGCTGTTTGAATGGAATCTCCGGTTTTGTCTTTGCTATAAATAATACGAGATTCCGAATGTGCAGCTTCCCTGGTTCGACAAAGGGTATCATCATCTCCCATAGGTTGGCCAGTATCGAAAGCAACTTTAAATCGGTCAATGAGCAATGCTTTTACTAATTGGGGACCCTCATTACAGATTAAATCTACTGCATCAAGTGAGGAATGATTATTCCCAGCTTTAATGATATCATTCTTCAGTTTCTCTGGAGAATCAGTGCTGCTGTTATAGACAATTCCGCCTTGGGCTTTGGGCGTATTTCCACTTTTTAACTGGGGAGATTTGGTAATAATGGTTACATTTTTCCCCTCATCAGCTGCGGTAATTGCTGCCGTGGCGCCTGATAATCCACTGCCAATAACCAGTACATCTGTATTAATTGACGGACTCATACAATAAAATCGAGTCGAATATTTTTACTCACCGCCTGATGGGTGAGAGCCCCAATGGAAATGGCATTAATTCCGGTATCCAAATAAGGGTGGATGTTTTCTAAAGTGATTCCACCGGAGGCTTCGATAAACACATCTTCCCCATTTTGGGAAGCTCGAATAATAGATACAGCAGACCTGATGGTCTCAGGTTTCATATTATCCAATAAGAATCCGTCCACCCCTGTTTTTAAAGCCTCATGGATTTGATCAAAATTATCTACTTCAAGCTCCAGGGGTAAATGAATGCCTTTTTTTCTGGCAGATATTATGGCATTTGTTACGGAGCCTGCGGCAACTATATGATTATCTTTGATGAGAATTCCATCAGATAAATTGAGCCGATGATTGAAAGCTCCACCAATTGCAACTGCATATTTTTCAAATAAGCGTAATCCGGGAGTTGTTTTGCGGGTGTCTAAAATTTTGACATTAGAGGGTTTGGCAATTTCTGCATATTCATGAGAAAGTGTGGCAATTCCACATAGCCGTTGGATTAAGTTCAGCATGACCCTTTCACGAGAAAGTATTTCTCTGGCTGAACCGGTAACAACACCAATGACATCTCCTTTTGAGAGCATAGCACCATTTTTATGATTAATGGTAACCTGGCAATTTTGCCCAAAGCAATGGGGAATAATTTCACTCCCGGCAAAAACCAGTTTTTCTACGGCGTGGATTTCAGCAGTAATTTCAGAATTATCAGGAGTAGTACTCTCAGTAGTAATATCCCCATTTGGGATATCTTCCACTAAAAAATCAGCGATTTTGCCAATGATATATTCATCTGAGAGCTTTTTATGTTGGGGATATTCGATCAACTGAGCGCCAACATTCTTTCTAAAGGAGCCAGTGCCTGGAGTCTAAGCTCTTCCGATAAAATAATTTCGGGTTCCATGGTTTCGAGGGCAGTAACCATTTTCTCAATGGTGTTTAAGCGCATGTGAGGGCATTCGTTGCAGGCACAGCCATCATTTGAAGGCAGAGGGATGAAAGTCTTTTGGGGGCTCTCTTTTTCCATTTGGTGTATGACTCCTGGCTCCGTAGCTATAATAAATTTTTCGAGATTTGAATCATGAGCAAACTTTATAATAGACGTTGTGGAGCCAATATAGTCTGAATGACGCAGTATATTTTCGTCACATTCCGGATGTGCTAAAACCAATGCTTCGGGGTGCCGAGTCTTCAATCGGATGAGTTCTCTTTCTGAAAAAATTTCATGTACCTGGCAGGAGCCATCCCACAATAGCAAATCACGCCCAGTTTTTTTCTGTAAGTATGCCCCTAAATATTTATCAGGTGCGAAGATAATTTTTTCATCTTTCGGGAGACTGTTAATAATTTTTTCAGCGTTTGAGGAAGTGCAAATAATATCGGATGCCGCCTTTACCCCTGCTGAGCAATTAATGTAGGTAATAACCGTATGATCCGGATGAGAATCTACCCAAGCTTTAAACTTTTGAGGCGGTGCAGAATCTGCCAAAGAGCAGCCTGCATTTTTATCTGGTAAAATAACTTTTTTGTCCGGATTTAATATTTTGGCTGTTTCGCACATAAAATGAACACCGCAGAAAAGAATAACATCGGCATCTGTTTTCACTGCATATTGTGCCAGGGCAAGGCTGTCTCCCATGAAATCGGCAACATCCTGAATATCCGGATCTTGATAATAATGTGCCAAAATCACAGCATTACGCTCATTTTTTAATTTTTCTAATCTGGAGAAAATATCTGAAATCATTATTAAATATGGTTTTTATATCACCATAATTTAATTAGACAGGGTAATATTAATTTTAATTTAGATGCGGATCATCCATAAAAACACCGTCCACTCCCAGAAGCTGGGCTTTTATTAATTGCTTTTGCTTAGTTATTGTGAAAGTCATAATTGACATATTTTTTTTACGAATCCAATTTATCAAGTTTTTATCTAAATAATCAATATCGGCATGGAATCCATCTGGCCGGCAGATCCAAACCCAAAGGGGAGTATTTATAATAAACTGAGGACTATTTTTACTCCATAAAAAGGCTGTTAATATTTTAGGGTTTATTTTTTTTACTCGTCTGATAATAAACGGATTAAAACTGGATAGGATGCAATTATTTTCAAATCCATAGGCTTTGATTAAATCCAGAACATTTTTCTCAATTTTGGTATTTAAAATATGGGCAGATTTTATTTCAATATTGATGATAATTTTTTTATTGAGGATATCTAAAACATCGGTAAATAAGGGTATTTCATTTTGTTCATTACCATTTAATGAAATTTTCTGAATATCGGAATAGGGTAAGTTTTGGATTAATATTTTTTCACCGGAATTATTTTTTATAGCCCAATTATGATATACCACTAATTTTTTATCTGCTGAAAATTGTACATCCAGTTCCACGCCATCCATTCCGGTATCAATGGCTTTTTGGAAGGAATCCAGAGTATTTTCATGAGCGAGTGATGGTACTCCGCGGTGCCCAATTTTTAGGAGTTTTTTCCTTGAATAAAAATATGGATATACCGGCACCCAATTTTTTTTATAAATGGTAACGGTGATTAATAAAATTACTATTATAAGTATTTCTGCCCCAATCATTCACTGGTAAATTACAATTGGTTTAAAATGAAATTCGGTATGTTTTCAACTTGTTTTAAGTGGACTTAATACCCGAATTTTAGGGGTGAATTTTATAATATTGTTACCAGCATGAATAATCCAGCCGAAGAATCAACCGGTGAAATGTATATGACTAAAGACGATCTTTGGGAAAAATGCCTTTTATATATTAAGGATCGAATTCAAGAACAAGCGTTTCAAACATGGTTTGATGGCATTATTGCAACCAATTTAAATTCAGATGGAATTACGCTTCAAGTCCCCAATCAATTTCATTATGAGTGGTTGGAAACAAAATATCGTCACCTCATTGATAATGCTTTAAAGGAAAACGCAAGTCATCCTCTCATCGTAAATTATAGTGTAGTAATCAGCGATAAGAGCATTGATGAAATACCAACTTTAACTGCCAAGGAAAAGCCAGTTCCACAGGGATATCAAAGGAAATCTCAACTTAACTCCCGCTATATTTTCGAGAACTTTATTGAAGGTAAAAGTAACCAATTTGCTAAGGCTGCAGCATTATCTGTAGCAGATACACCAGGGCAAACACCTTATAATCCACTGCTTATTTATAGTAGTCCCGGTCTGGGGAAAACCCATCTATTACAAGCAATAGGAAATAAACTCATCCGGCAGAACGGGAATATGCGGGTGGTGTATCTCACGAGTGAAAAGTTTATGCTGGATTTCATTAGTTCTATTCAAAAGAATCGCTCAACAGAATTTACCAGTTCCTATAGAAATGTTGATATGTTATTGTTAGATGATGTTCAGTTTTTTCAATCCAAAGAACAGACTCAGGAACAATTTTTTCACTTATTTAATGATTTATTCCAAAAAGGGAAACAAATCGTATTAACAACAGACCGTCATCCAAGCGAGTTAAAAGGATTAAAAGAACGATTGATTTCCCGGTTTCAGTCCGGGCTTGTCGTGGATATTCAGCCACCTGATTTAGAAACAAGAATTGCAATCCTCATGAAAAAGGCTGAAGATGATGGGTTGGAAATTCCCTATGATGTAACCGAATTTATAGCTGAAGCAATAGTAGGAGATATACGTGCAATGGAAGGAGCGTTGGTAAAATTATTAGCGCTTTCATCTCTCCGGCGGGAAGATATTACAATGAACTTGGCGCAGCAGGTGTTGAAAAATCTGTTGGGAAAAAATTCCTTTACCGATTTATCCATAGATCAAATTGTTAAATATGTTTGTAGGGAAATGAAAGTTAGTGAACGACAAATGCTGGGAAAAGGTCGTACGATGGAAGTTGCCCTTGCTCGGCAATTGGCAATGTTTTTATCCAAGGAGTTAACCAGTGCATCCCTTGCAAATATTGGAATTCATATTGGCGGAAGAGATCATTCAACAGTCATTCACGCCTGTAAAAATATTGACAAAAAAGCAATAGCTGACAGTGAATTTCAAAGGAAAATCGATAGTATGAAAAGTGAAATATCTGGACAGAAATTGTCCAAAACTATGAAAGGAAATGCCTAATGGAAAAAATACTTATTATTGATGATGATGTACAATTAACAGAATTACTTATTGAGTTTTTAGGTTCGTATAAATATGATATTGTTGCAAAACATACTCCAGAGGAAGGATTAGATTATTTGGAGAAAAAAGAAGCGAATGTGATAATTCTAGATATAATGCTGCCGGGAATGGACGGCTTTCAAGTATTAAGAAAAATAAGGGAAAATTTATCCATTCCAGTGATTATGCTCACAGCGAGAGGAGAGGTAACTGACCGTATTGTTGGTTTAGAATTAGGCGCAGATGATTATTTACCAAAACCATTTGAACCCAGGGAATTACTTGCTCGAATTCAGTCTATTCTAAGACGTACACATTCATCCGCAGCAATAGTAGAAAATGTTCATTTTAAAGGGTTAAGCATAGATAAAAATAAGCAGGAAGTGTTGTTAGATAAAAAACCAGTTTCACTTTCAACAACAGAATATGAAGCCCTCTTATTATTTATTGAAAATTCAAGTGAAACATTGGACAGGGAATTTTTAGTTGAAAACCTGAGGGGTATATCCTGGCAGAGTTATGATCGTTCAGTTGACGTTTTAGTAAGTCGTTTGCGTGGAAAATTAGGTGAAACTCCCAATAAAACCAGGTTTATAAAGACAATCCACGGCGTGGGCTATAAATTTATCGGAGTGCCAAAGGATTAAACCCAATCTTCGATTTCGAAAAAGTCTATTTACCAGATTAGGCTTATTGGTTATTGTTTTTACAATATCCTTAACAGCAGTTTT
>DTTG01000202.1 GCA_012964845.1 Fidelibacterota bacterium | reverse complement strand
TTATTCTAGTGAAATTAATATATTCTGTAACAGAATGTAAATTCTTATACCACGTTCTTGGTTCGATTTCATATTTATCCCTAAATTGGCTACCTGTGAAGGTCATAATCCAGCATGTTTTTATGGGACTTTTATCCATTTCTTTCTGTCAGGAGAGTGCTTGGGAAAAGTCATCCACTTCAATTGCCTGGAATTCCTTTTCTCATAGAATGACATTTCGAGAACCAATAGTTTTTACTCCCTTTGAAGTAAAAGCCGGTTATTTAAATTATGGCGGCAAGAAATATTGGTCAGGTTCAATCTTTAATAAAACACCAATTACAGTAACAGATTTACCTGTATTTCTGGATTCAACCCAATATCAATTTAATATTCTGGACGCATTATCAAATCGGAGGGGTACCTTTATTGAAATCGATATTCTACGCACTAACCTTCCCCATTTTCTCATTCATCAAAATTATTTCGATCTGCAAATAGGATTGGGATTTCAATATACTGATTTCTCCTCCAATCCATCCCTGCCATCTGAAACGGGTAAAGAGTGGCTTACAGGTTCTACCAGGGGAGATTATAATTTTCACCCTCGCTCCTTTGGGTTAAATATTAATACAAGCCTAGGTTGGCAATTATCTCGAAATCGTGCAACCTATATCTACCATTCTTTTGGGGTTAACTCAATCTCCCTATATGAATCTGAAGGTGGTGATAAGGATCTGACGGGTATGGGTTTAAGTGAAAGCTTCGGGATTGGAACCAAATATATTTTCAATCAATCCGGGGGTAATTTCAACTATACAATTGGAATTGAAGCAAAATGGAGCCGATTATATATGACTTCCGTAAATGCCACAGAGGATTTGTCACCCATTTATGGCGTTGATATGCGCGCATCTGGAATATTTCTTACCACCGGCATCCAGTTTGGAGGCAAACATACGGATGGAGATATTGCATATTCCTATATGATTAATAATGATTTTATCTCTGCTGCAGAAAGTTTTGAAAAATTTCTTGCCAAGGAGAGAAGACATGGAAAACGGGATAAAGCGCTGGCAATGCTGCAATACTGTCAATCTCAAATACCCTATCAACAGGTGAATTATGGTGTTGAAGACCTCTTTAAATCAGACTTCAACGATGCAGTTGAATGGTTTAATGCAGCCGAGGAAGAGGCTGAAGATGACCTCAAAATAGAAATTCAAGAACATCGGAGAAATATTGCGGCTGAACTGCTGGACAGTGTAAAAAATTATAAAAGTCAAATGTCGATCGCTGAGGCAGAAAAACTGATTTTGATTGCCCAGAATATATACCCAGAACTCACACGGGTGAATGAAACCCTGGCAGGTTTATATCTTGACAAAGGCAAATTAAATACTGAAATTGGAAATTATTCAGCAGCAATACAAAATTATTTGGATGCGATTCAATTATATCCTGCCATTGAATCCCTGGTGATACCAAAATTAAAACAAATTACTGATTCCATCATGAAAGATGCCTACTTTGCAGCGAAAGATGATGAGCTATATTTAGTTATTAATTCCCTGAAATCCATTATTGCATTAAACCC
>DTTG01000201.1 GCA_012964845.1 Fidelibacterota bacterium | reverse complement strand
ACACCTATTAATTCATTCTGAAAAAGATTAACCGAGCCTCCTAACTTATATATATTTTCTTCGGTAGCTGCCAGTGCAGAAACTGATAAGTTATAATTACTTAATCCTGCACTATACTCAGTCCAGTCAATTAGATTTTGCGTATAATATATGCCATCCTCTGAAGTAGCGGTTCCTGCATATAATATTCCGTTCTTTGTAGCCACTGCAGAAACATTATTTGTCCCATAACCTGAATTTGATAAAGAAGGAAATGAATTGATTATCTCCCATGAATCTCCATTATTTTGAGAATAAAATAATGTGCCAACACCTCCATACCAATACATACTAATGAGTAATTTATCATTAAACTTTTCAATTTGGTGTATTGATGTGCAGCTATATGGTTCCGGTGGCCCAATATCATCCAATATTCCTGTGATATCAACCCACTCAAATGTCTCTATATTATATCGATAGAGAATACATCCATGATTTATGTATAAATACTGGTCATCTACATATTGTAAATGAATATAGCCTGTAATTGATGGCGTATCAATTAACTCCCATGAAGTTCCATAATCAGATGAGACGCTAATTCCCTGATTTAATAGAGCATAGATAGTATTATCATAGTGAACAAATTCATAAATAATACTTTCATCATAGGGTAAGATTTCCCAATCTTCCCAGTTTTCTCCATTATAGTATGTTCTATAATTATAAGTTGAACCTCCAATATTTTGACTGAAAAATAAATAATCATCTACTTTATCAAATAAATCCACACCATAAGGAAAAATATCAGGATGTAAAGGTAAACTTTCCCAATTTAACCCATTATCTGAGGAAAAATATATTGAAGCAGTTGATGTGGCTCCATATAAACCATTTCCATCAGAAATTAATTTCACTATATTTTGGTTACTCGGAATATTTACTTGAGTCCACTCAGTGTCTGGCTGGCTATAAGACAGCGATAACAGTAATAATATGGTGATATTTCTAATCATTCCTCCAAAATGTATGTATCCATTAGAATTTACGGCACTTTCCTCATCTTATTAAAGCCATAATCAGAGTCTAATAAATAGTGTGACTTGACGCACATATGGTTTGCCGATAAATAAAAAAGGGCCACAAATGCAGGACTTTAAGAGTGAGGCTCACTCACTACTTGGTGTTATTTAGGAAGTACTATATGAGATTTAAGATTTAATTACTAATTTAGATAAGGTTATTGTAGGTGAAGTAAGAATTGCTAATTATTTTAGTTATATTTATTTATATTGATTTCAACGCGTCTATTTTGTGCTCTATTATTAGGAATAACATTCCCTTCATTATCTCTATTAGGCAAAATAGGTTTAGAATCAGCGCGTGCAATGGATTTCAATTTTTCTTTAGGGATACCACTAATATTTAATATTTCAACTATGCCCGTTGCACGTATTGCTGAAAGATCCCAATTTGAAGAAAATTCTTTGTTATCTTTACGAATTGGTACATCATCAGTATGTCCTTCAACTTCTATCATATAATTTTTATAGGTAGATTCATCTAAAAGCTCGATTATTGTTTTAGAAATTTC
>DTTG01000200.1:15332-23446 GCA_012964845.1 Fidelibacterota bacterium | reverse complement strand
TTTTTAATTTTTTGAATTAAATCTGTTTTTGTTTTTTCATCAACATCACCCATTTTAGCCAATTTTATTTGTGCAAGGGTTTTAGCTGCTGAATCCCCACCCATTACAGCAATTTTAGCCGAAGGCCATGCAAACATAAACCGAGGGCTATATGCACGTCCTGATAAGGCATAATTACCGGCGCCATAACTGCCTCCAATTACCAGAGTGATTTTTGGTACCACCGAATTACTCACTGCATTTACCATTTTCGCACCATCTTTAGCAATTCCTCCCCATTCTGATGTTTTGCCAACCATAAATCCGTTTACATCATGAATGAAAAGCAGAGGGATTCTATCTTGATTGCAATTCATAATAAATCGAGCACCTTTATCAGCAGAATCAGAATAGATGACACCACCCATTTGCATTTCACCCAATTCTGTACGCGATATTTTACGTTGATTGGCAACAATACCAATACTCATCCCGCCAATTCTAGCTGTTCCGCATACCAGAGTTTTACCGTAGGCCATTTTAAATTCACTAAAGAGGCTGTCATCTACCAGGCGAGCAATTATTTCTCTAATATCATATTGCCCCGGATTTTCAGGATGAAATAAACCTATCAATTCATTTGGTGAAAATTGTGGTTGAATAGATTCTTTCTTTTCATACGCAAGGGCTTTTGATATATTTAAACTACGCATAATAATACGAATTCTTTCCAGCCCGGATAAATCATCTTTTTCATGGTAATCGGTAGTCCCACTAATTGCTGAATGTGTAGTTGCTCCTCCTAATGTATCCGAATCAATATCCTGGCCTATAGCTGCTTTTACTAATGCAGGTCCGGCTAAAAACATACTGGCGCCTTCAACAATAATATATTTGTCACACATTACCGGAAGATAAGCTCCCCCGGCAACACAAGGACCCATAACAGCAGCGATTTGCGGAATTCCTAAAGCAGACAATCTGGCATTATTATAAAATATTCTACCAAAGTGTGCTTCATCTGGAAAAACCTGATCTTGAAGGGGGAGAAATACTCCAGCTGAATCTACCAGATAAATAACCGGAAGATTATTTTCTAATGCAATTTGTTGAGCTCTCAAGGTTTTCTTCAGGGTTACTTCAAAGTACGCACCTGCCTTCACAGTAGCATCATTAGCAATAATAACACAATCATATCCTTCTATGATTCCAATCCCAATCAAGGTGCCTGATGCTGCCGGAGAGCCATACTCTTCATACATACCCCAAGCTGCATAAAGCCCTAATTCAAAAAAGTGTGTCCCCGGATCAATTAGATCGTCTATTCGTTCCCGAGCAGTAAGTCGTTTTTTATTATGCTGTTTTTCAATAGCAATTGTGCCGCCGCCTAATTTTATTTTTTTCTGTTCTTCCATATAAATAGAAATATATTTAAGGAAATCTTCAGAATTTGATTGAAATTTATCCTGGTTTAGTTTTTCAATCGGTGTGCCTATTTCATCCATCTGACCATTTCCCCATTTTTTCATATTTTTCAATTCGATTCTCAATTCTTTTATCAGGATCAATTTTATTAAGCTCAGAAAAGGATTCCAAAATAGCATCCTTTAATGTCTCAGCAGACTTGTCATAATCCTGATGCGTCCCACCAATAGGTTCGGGCATAATAGTATCGGCTATTCCCATCTCCTTTAGATCTTTAGCCGTTACCATCATTGAATCAGCAGCCTCAGGAGCCCTGGATGCATCCCGAAACAATATTGTGGCACATCCTTCTGGCGATATAACGGAATACCATATATTTTCAAAACATAGAATTCTATCTCCCACACCAATACCTAAAGCGCCACCAGAGGCTCCTTCTCCAATAACAATATTAATGATAGGGACCCTCAATTTTGCCATTTCGAATAGATTTCTTGCTATAGCCTCAGCCTGTCCTCGTTCTTCTGCGCCAATGCCTGGATATGCTCCAGGGGTATCAATAAGAGTCAATACGGGGATGTTGTATTTCTCAGCCAGTTTCATCAAACGCAAGGCTTTACGGTAGCCTTCAGGGCGTGCCATTCCGAAATTTCGAAACAGCTTTGCTTTAGTACCTCTTCCCTTTTCCTGGCTAATAATCATGAGTTTCAAATTATCTATTATAGCGATTCCACATATCATTGCCGGATCATCGGAAAAAAATCTATCACCATGTAATTCAAACCAATAATCCGTAATTCTACTTATATAATCTGATGAATATGGTCTTTTAGGATGACGGGCAAGTTGAACCCTCTCCCAGCGGGAAAGATTTTCATATAATATTTTCTTTTCATTGGTTAATTGCTCTTCTAATTTTTGAACAGCCTCCCTCACATCCATCCCAGTTTTTATACCGGTTGATTTCATAGAATCAATTTTATCTTCAATTTCCCTGAGCGGGGATTCGAAATCAAGTGTGTAATTAGACATTATATTTTAAAAATAGATTTAAGTAATATTTCAATATCAAAAATTAATGAATGGTGCATCGCATAATAATTTTCAAATTCACGAATGAAGTTAATATCAATATTCACTGCCTTTAAATGTGGTAATCCTGTCAATCCCGGTTTAACAATTAATTGGGGATTATTTTCATTGGCAGTCATTATCTGTGATCCAACAAAACTGAGAGAACCGTTTAATACCATAAAGAGTAAAGGTAAATCCTGGATTAATTTACTCTTGGAATGATAGCGTGTAATTTCAACTTTAGCGCCATCAATAGACCAAATAATTTCTTTAAAGTATTTTCTGAGAAGAAGGAAATATAAATGTATGGGGAGGGTGAATAATATTAGGACAGACGATAATATTAAATCAAAACATCGTTTTGTAAATTGATGAATATTATCGAATAGAGGCAATTCAATATTTAAAAGTGGAACCCCAGCCAAATTTTCCACCATACCTTTTCCAATGAGCATTTTTTCACCTTTTGGAACCAATTTACAATTAACATTAGTACCAGAAAGTTTACCCAATAACTGGATGAGTTCCCTGATATTAATAAATTTTTCAGGTATAATTAATTCATTGATATTATGATTCTTTATTAATCCAGTCACATCTTCCAATCGGCCAAGAAATTTATCTGTACCAGATTGATTGCCGTCATCGATATATCCAATTAAAATAAAATGTGCCTCCAGTGTATGATTCAGGGAATTTCCAACCCGCATCGATTCATTGCCCGTGCCTAAAATAGCTGCTCTCCTGGTGAAAAGAGGCGTTCTTACTGATAAATTAATTTTTCGGTATCGGTATAAAATATAGATACCAATGCGCCATCCTGCAGAAATGATGGCAGCGAGGAAAAAGGTTATTATTAATACAGCTCTTGAATAGGCGATGACAGCTATAAAATAGGTAGTGGTGGCTGAAAGGAGAAACGCAAATAAAAACACAACCAGAGACCTGCCATAGGAGAGATAATCTTTTTTGTATAAATGGAGCCAATAAGAGCTGATAATCCAACAGAGAATGAAATCAAGAAATAGCAGCCAATGTGCTTGTAAAGTTGAAATAGTAACGATTTCATGATAATAATTCGAATACCAAAAAAACATTGATACAATAAAACTAAATAGTATTGATGAAAAATCTAATAAAATTGAGATAATTCTTGTAGAGTAAATTTTCAAATACGCTAATAATTTTCTGATAGAAATTCCAAATGACACTATAAAATGAAGTAATTTCCAAGATGGATATTGGTCACTATATTTTTTATAATACTTGTGAAAAGCAATATAAAATAATTGAATCATATCATAGGGCGCAGTTTTTGCACTTTCACCCTTATAATGAATGATACTTGTAATTGGATTATATATAATATTATACCCAATTTGTTTTATTCGGTGGCAAAAATCCAGGTCTTCCCCATACATGAAAAATGATTCATCAAATGCGCCTATTTTATCTACGATCAATTTAGGAAAAAGCATAAATGAGCCACTGATAGCATCCACATCATGGATCTTATTTTCATCAAGAAAGGTGAGATTATATTTCCCAAATCGTATGCTTTTAGGGAACAATCTACTCAGTCCGATTAACTTAAAGAAAGCAGAAAACGGATCTGGGAAGCTTCGTTTACAAGCTAATTGCAAAGTCCCATCCGGGTTTAATATCTTTGGTCCTATACAGCCAGTGTTTGGATTTAATGTTATATAATCTAACAGTTTATTAAAAGTATTGTCACTAACCAAAGTATCTGGATTTAGAAGACAGATAAACTCTCCCTTTGATTTCTCAAGACCGATGTTTACTGCTTTTGAAAAACCTAAATTCTCTTTATTCCGAATTAGTTTAATTTGGGGGAATTCATTTTTCACCATCTGGCAGGAATCGTCATGGGAATAATTGTCAACTACAATAATTTCAAATGCTCCAAATTCATTAGTATTAAGGACACTTTGCAAACATTGCCGAAGATAGCTGCTCACATTATAACTTACTATAATTATAGATAATTTCAATATATTTTGAATATTTTCCTGACAAGTAATTTAGGCACCATCCAAATTGCTTCAATAACAATACCCCTATTCATTTTGGATTCTCCCACAGTCCGATCTGTAAAAACAATGGGGATTTCTTGAATTTTAAATCCTTTTACCCATGCCAGAAAATTCATTTCAATTTGAAAAGAATATCCTTGAGAATTAATCGTTTTTAAATCAATGGATTCTAATACTTTTCTATGAAAACATTTAAAACCACCGGTGGAGTCTTTAATTGGAAATCGGATGAGAAATTTTGCATATAAATTTGCAAAATAACTCAATAATAGTCTGCGCATTGGCCAGTTAATAACATTCACACCGCCAATATATCGACTTCCAATTACAAGGTCGGAGGACTTTGACATTTCGACCATCCGCAAAATATCATCAGGGTTATGAGATAAATCAGCATCTATTTGAACTATTAAATCATACCCTCTATCCAATGCCCATTGAAAACCTTCGCAATATGCCGTCCCAAGACCAAGTTTTTTTTCTCGTTCCAATATATGAGTATTCTTATTCTGAATCATAATATCTTTTACTATGTCAGCAGTTCCATCGGGAGAATTATCATCAACAATTAAGAGGTCAACTTCAAGTGGTAATTGAGAAATACGATTAATTAATTCAGAAATATTTTTCTTTTCATTATAAGTTGGCGATATAGCTAATATTTTCATTTTTAGTTTAAAGAGCTTTTTAATAATTTCAAATTATAATTGGTGGAATGTGAAGATGTATTTAATTCTTTTTCTATCTTGCTAACTACCAAGCCACTATGAAGAGGACGTTTGGCAATATACGATTTTACTTTTTGGGTTAATGAATCTGTATCTATTTTTGTTATTAGAGCTGAATCAAACCCAAACACCTTTGCGATATCAAGGGCAAATTCATATCTGCTCATATAATCATCGCTGCCGATATGCAAAATTCCCTCAAAATCCATGATGATACATTGAAAAATAGCTCTCACAATTTGCAGGTTAAAAGTAGGATTTGATATTTGATCTGTTACTACAGAAATGGAATCTTTTTTTAATAAGGATCTATATACCCATGCAAAGAAATTGCCCTTACTGAATAAATCTGAACTATAGAGTACATTAGGGCGAAATATTGCCCATTTCCGCCGGGTTCCCCTGAGAATATTTTCAGCTTCTAATTTTGTTTTCCCATAATAATTAACAGGGAATGTGTGTTCATCTTCGCTATAGGGTCCACTATCCCCATCAAACACATAATCTGACGATATTTGGATTAAATAGGTATTTATATCAGACAATTGAATCAAATTCCGCAAACCTTCCACATTCACTTGATGAGCCAAATCCTTATTTATTTCACTGCCATCAACATTGGTATATGCTGCACAATTTATTATGATGTCAGGCTTAAATGATTCCAATACATTAGATATGTTCTCTTTATCAGTTATATCCAATTTTTGAACGTTTCGCTGATTCTTAGCCAATTGAGTTGGTTGTCTGGTTGTGGATAAAATATTAAACTTATCAGTTAAACCGATCTGCAGTGCTTTTCCCAGTTGGCCTTCAGCACCAGTAATCAATATTTTTCTAGCCAATTATAGTTTGCTTCCGATATTTTTAAATTCAGTAAGTTTTTCGGAAAGTGTGGTGTTATTTAATGAAAGAATTTCAGCCGTCAATATTGCAGCATTTATTGCTCCGGCTTTTCCTACAGCCATAGTTGCTACCGGCACACCTTTGGGCATCTGAACAGTGGAAAGAAGTGCATCTAATCCATCTTCAATACCACCAGCCAAAGGAACCCCTATTACAGGTAATGTGGAGTGAGCCTTTAAAGCCCCAGCTAAATGTGCTGCCATGCCTGCAGCCCCAATTAAAACATGGTAACCATTGTCACGGGCAGAAGATGCAAATTTACTCACGTCATCCGGATTTCTATGTGCAGACATAACTCTTAGATCTAATTCAATATCAAAATATTCAAAATACTTTCGTGATGTCTCAACTGTTTCTTTATCTGACTCACTGCCTATTAAAAAAGCTGCTTTTCCATTCATAGTTTAAATTCCTCCTTTTTGGAATGTATTTGCTATAATTTCTAGTTGTTTTAGTAAAAGAATCTTCTCATGTCCGGGATAATTAACAAAACCGCTTACTAAAATTACCTCATTAACAGATTCAGTTTCAAATATATATACAAAAAATGGACCTCCAGAAGCACTCTCTTCGTGTTCATATATTCCCCTCATAATATGTAGCATATTTTTATCAGCCTGATAGTTCGATGTATTTTTATAAAATTCACTTATTTTAATACTTGGCATTAAATCTGCAAATTCAATTTTTAATTGGTCCCATGCTGATTTTTTTTGCAAATAATTATTTTTCCCACTTTTATGGATAGTAATCCACCGATAGGGGTAGCCACGTCCTATCCATAAAAATGGCTTTAAAGAATCCGCCTTTATTATTTTAAAATCAGGCTGCAAATCAAGCGTATATCCAAAATAGTCTAAAATATTATTTGATAATGAATCATTATATCCATGTTTAAATATATTATTTGTCATTCTGGATGTAACTGTGTTTCTAAATTCTTTTAATATCCAATCGTCATTGTTTTTAATCTCATTTTCCATTGAAATTGCATCGAGTGTGTGAATTCCACATATAATTTGATTATTAGCATATAAATTTTCTAATATAAAAAGTGATGCATCTTTTTCATGGTTTTGTGTAATTCGTTCCATGAGATAATCACCGGTTGAATCTTCGGGGAAATCAAGAGAAGCAATTAATATATTACCATATTTATTTACATTATCCAATTCCCATGGATCTTTATATATAAGAGAAAATTCTGGTTCTGGTTGGGGTGTATAAATTATTTGAGAAAATAAATTTCCTAAAATTCTTTCAACATGGGGTTTATCTTCGGGAGAAGAAATAATAATAATTTCATTTTCTTTTCCAATTGGGTCTGAAAGACAGGAGCATGCTGCACAAAAGAGAGCAATGAGTGATATTATGCTTTTCTGCAAATGACTAATAAAGATGATGAATGTTCTGGTCCTCTTACAAGTGTCACTATTATGGAATAGCAGAATACAAGCATTCCCTTTATAAATTGAAAAGGGTTATTTTTTGTCATACTAAGTAAAATATTGTACGGAGTATCCTGAAAAAGAGAGTATTTTCTAACTATTTTGAATTTGTATTTACTACATAATTCATTAAGTGTTTTTAATTGGAAATGATACAAATGTCTAGGAGCATCAAATGGAGCCCATTTTTTATTAAAAAAGATTATTTCTGGAGCATTAATATTTGGAACAGCAATAAGAAGAATTCCATCGGGTGTCAACAATCGATTTAATTGAGAATATAATTCATCAATATTATGAATATGCTCAAGAGAATGCCAGAGAGTAATAACATTAAAATATTCATCCTCTTTTATAATTTCCAAATTTTGTACAGTATTTATGTTTTTACTATCACTTAAATTATCAAGTTTTGATATCTTATCCTGTAAAAATACATTCCATCCCTGTAATGCCATAAAGGCTGCAAACTCGCCATTCCCTCCCCCAACATCTAATAA
>DTTG01000200.1:0-15232 GCA_012964845.1 Fidelibacterota bacterium | reverse complement strand
GCACCAAAGTTTTGTATGCCAAATGCAATTCTTTCGCCATTTAAAGTGAATATGCCAGCAATAATATTTATCAATCCATTGATATTATCAGCCGCCTGACCGGTTGGGATATTTTCAATTAGATAATATAATTTAGCACCTAATATTCCACCAATGGCTGCTCGAAAAGTAATATCTTCAGCAATAATTGGATCATATCCTTCTGCTACAACATCTTTTCGTAAAAGATAATTACCCAATAGAAATGCGATAACCATCATAACACCAAAAGATGAAATAGTAAATGACCCAAACTGAAATAATATAGGATACATTAAAAAACTTCCTTAATTAATAATTGTTGATCTCAATATGTGATTTTGAACTTAAGCAGTAGTGAGTAAAACAGGTATACTGATAATAGCCATATCATAAAATATATGCGTATAAACTGTTATTCCAAATCCTCTAAACAAATATAATGACCCTAAAAATATTCCTGCTAATGTTCTCAAATAAAAACTCTTATAAGCAAAATTATCCCCAAATGGACCTAAATAATGAAAAAGTGAAAATATTAAAGCTGAAAGTAAAATTGCGATAAATGCCGAATAAAACCCGCTATAGCCTATAACTTTAGTTAGAAAAGATAGTGAGAGTCCAATTGCGCCAACCCTGAATAGTAATTCTTCCCATATACCAGCACCAATTGCTAAATAAAATTGTTCAGGAATTATATTACGTTCCATAATTGATAATAATAATTTTTCTGACACACTCATCAATATTACAAATCCAATACACCATAAAATACTTTCAGCTATCATAAGTAATAGGAATGTAAACTTTAACTGTCCATTTTTTACTACTCCTCGATTGAAAAACATAACTCCAAAAATTATTATCAATAATATTAATCCATAAATCAATTCAGAATTATTCCCAATACCCATTATTAAATGACGAATTAATACATCCGCCCCATTTCTGATTTTCGCCGATTTATCAAAATATTGAATCCAACACATCACCTCATATAAAAATAACATTGGAAGAATAAAAAGCAGAGAATAATAGATATTCTTTGTAACATTCCAATAGGAAATTGTAACAAACTTATCAGTCATTATCAATTTTTAATACAGCCAGGAATGCTTCCTGAGGCAGTTCAACTATTCCAACTTGTTTCATTCTTTTTTTACCGGATTTTTGCTTTTCCAACAGTTTTCTTTTTCGGGTTATATCACCGCCATAGCATTTTGCAGTTACATTTTTACGAAAAGCTCTTACTGTTTCCCTTGCAATAATTTTACTTCCAACGGATGCCTGAATAGGAATTTCAAATTGCTGCCTATGAATTTCTTCTTTCAGTTTTTTGCACAATGAGGAACCCTGTTTATAGGCATTATCTTTATGGACAATGATACTTAAAGCATCCACAATTTCCCCAGTAATGCGTACATCTAATTTTACCAGGTCACCATGCTGGTTTTCTGTAACTTCATAGTCAAATGAAGCATACCCTCTGCTAATAGATTTTAATTTTTCAAAAAAATCATAAATTATTTCACCTAATGGTATATCAAAAATAAGTTGAACTTTATCGGTTGATAAATAATTAGTTGATCTGTATACTCCTCTCCTGCCCATGCAAAGTTTCATAATGCTGCCAATATACTCAGTTGGCGCTATTATTTCGGCTTTAATGAAAGGTTCATTAATTGTATCAATATCACCAGATTCAGGCATATCAGATGGATTATTAATTTCAAGGAAGGTTCCATTTTTTGTTTGTACCTGATAGTTTACATTGGGACAGGTTGTTATCAAATTCATATTAAATTCTCTCTCTAATCTCTCCTGAACAATTTCCATATGTAGTGGTCCTAAAAACCCACACCTGAATCCAAATCCAAGTGCTGTGGAAGTATTAGGTTCAAAGGTTAAGGCAGCATCATTTAATTGTAACTTTTCCAAACTTGTCCTCAAGTCTTCATAATCCTTAGAATCAATGGGGTACATTCCACTGAATACCATTGGCTTAACTGGCTGGTATCCTGGAAGGGGCTTATTAGCGGGATCACTTTTAACTGTGAGTGTGTCCCCGACGCTCACTTCCGAAACATTTTTTATATTTGTGACAATATAGCCCACATCCCCTGCTGACAGACGTTTGACAGGAATTTTTTTCATTTTCAAAATACCAACTTCCGTAATTTCATGACCACCCGGTTTAGCAAAATATTTGGTGGTCATACCCTTTTCTAGATACCCATCGAATATACGCACATAAGGGACAACACCCCGAAACTGATCAAACTGGGAATCAAATATTAGGGCGCGGGTTCCTTTTTCTCCGGGAATATCTGGTTGGGGGATTCTTTCAATAATAGCTGTGAGTACTTTGTCTATACCAATGCCCTCTTTAGCACTTATGGAGAGAATTTCATCTTCATCACAACCGAGTAAATCTACTGTTTGGGAAATAGCACTTTCCAGGTCAGCGTTGGGTGCATCTATTTTATTGATAATAGGAATAACAACAAGATCAGCATCAGCGGCTAAATAGGCATTACTCACTGTCTGTGCTTCCACTCCCTGGGAAGCATCCACCAAAAGAAGTGCACCTTCGCATGCAGCCAAACTCCTGGACACTTCGTAAGTGAAATCTACGTGTCCAGGCGTATCAATTAGGTTCAATTTATACTGAATATTATCAGTATGGGTATATTCCATTTGGATGGGATGTGATTTTATAGTGATCCCTCTTTCACGTTCTAAATCCATATCATCTAATACTTGAGACTGCATTTGATTATCCGTTAGGGTGTGGGTTATTTCCAACAAGCGGTCTGCTAAAGTTGATTTCCCATGGTCTATATGGGCTATAATGCAAAAATTTCTAATTAACAGTGTTTTCATAAAAATAAATAAAAATGATGAATGGAATTGCTATCTCTTATTTTCCAGTAAATTTTGGAGATCGCTTTTCTACAAAAGCCAATAAACCTTCTTTTGTGTCGTTGGAGTTAAAAAGCTTTGCAAATTCTTTCTGTTCATAAGCAAGCCCATTTCTCAGATCGGTATCGACTCCATAATTAACCACATTGATAGTGGCAGTTACTGCTATAGTGGCATTTTTCAGGATTGAAAATGCCAATTTTTCGGTCAGGGGAATCAACTCTTTGATTGGAACTACTTTATTTACCAAGCCAATTCTATATGCTTCGTCCGCATTAATATTATTCCCACTAAGGAGAAGCTCCATGGCCAATCCTTTTCCTACAAGTCGTGGCAGTCTCTGAGTGCCGCCGAATCCTGCAATCAATCCTAATCCTACTTCCGGTTGGCCAAATACGGCATTTTCAGATGCATAACGGATATGACAGGCCATTGCAAATTCACAACCTCCGCCCAATGCAAAGCCATTCACAGCCGCAATTATTGGAAGCTTAAATTCTTCTATTTTCCGTGTTAAATCCTGCCCATATTTTGAAAATAATTCGGCTTCCTTTTCATCCATTTTACTCATAGCATGAATATCAGCTCCTGCAATAAATGCCTTTTCTCCATTTCCTGTAATAATAACAACTCTAACGGTGGTTTCTTCCAGTATCCAATTTAGTATTGAATCCAACTCTTTCAAAACCTCAATATTTAGAGCATTGTATTGCTCAGGTCTATTGATAGTCAAAGTACATATATCATTTTCAATCTTTTTTAATATTAAATCCATTATTTCCAAAAACTCCTGCTGAATAAAACAACTACTGTAAATATTTCCAACCTTCCAAGTAGCATACAAAAACTTGTGAGCCATTTTGCTAAATCTGTTAGATGCCCCCAATTATCTGTAGGGCCAATGGAACCCAATCCCGGTCCAATATTACCAATTGCTGACGCAGAAGCAGTTAAAGCAGTAGTAACATCTAAACCTGTCATTGATAATACCATAGCAGTAAAAACAAAAATTAATATATAAAATAAGTAAAATCCCAGTGTTGCCCGTACCACGTTGTCATCAATAGTATTTTCACCAATAGTGATATTGAAAACACCTTTTGGATGAAGAAGTTTACGAACTTCATAAAGTAAATATTTTACAACTAATATAGATCTAATAATTTTCATTCCACCTGTGGTAGATCCAGCTGAACCTCCAATAAAAAATAAGAAAAATAATAACATTTTTGACATTTCAGGCCATTCATTAAAATTTTCAGTACTAAAACCTGTTGTGGTTAATATTGAAACTGCAGCAAAAACAGAATGTCTAAAAGATAATAAATCTGTTTGATACTTGTTGGTGCCGACAATATTAATAAAAAATAATATTGAGAAGATAATACATAAACCAAAATATACACGAAACTCATGATCTTTATAATATTCAAATTTGCCCTTAGCAATAAAATAATAATGAAGTGAAAAGTTAGTTGCAGCAAGAAACATAAAAATAATAATAGTCCATTGGATCAATCCGCCATAGGCGGCAATACTAATATTCTTAGTTGAAAATCCACCAGTTGCTATTGTAGTGAAAGAATGGCATATAGCATCAAACCAAGACATTCCTTCAATTTTAAGTATTAAGCAAAGTATAAGAACAAAGCCTACATATATACCCCATAATAATTTAGCAGTCTGTTTTACCCTTGGTGTTATTTTATCTGCAACAGGCCCTGCTACTTCAGCTCTAAACAATTGTACACCCCCCATCCCCAGCATTGGCAAAATTGCAATACTGAAAACGATGATACCCATTCCACCAATAAATTGTGTGAAAGATCGCCAAAATAAGATTCCATGCGGCAGCTCTTCAATCATTAATGTATCGGAATGACCTAGCACTGTGGCACCTGTAGTTGTGAGACCACTCATTGCTTCAAAAAAAGAGTTTGTGTAATCTAATGTACCAGAAAAATAGAATGGAAAAGCACTAAAAATAACGATCGCAATCCATCCTAGAGTAACCACTGCAAATCCATCATGAGTGGATAAGTCTTTTTTATCTTTACTTTTGAAAAATATTACAAGGATTAAACCAGATGTAATTGTAACTGCAATGGATTGTAGTAAAGGGATGAGATCTCCATCGCCATATATTAAGCTGCATCCAACGCTGAAAAGCATTGAGAATCCTAAAATTATTAAAAGCACACCTACTATATAAAAAGACTGTCGTCTTATCATTTGAAATTAATTATTTAAATAATTTTTCTGCGTTAGAAATATTCTCTTCTTTTGTTATCACTAACAATTCATCCTCAGCGAGAATTTCTGTAAAATTATTAGGAATAATCATCTCGTTATTTCTGCAGATGGCCCCAATGCATAATTCTTCAGGTACTTGTTCAATCGAATACTTTTTTCTAAGATACTTACATTCGGGAGTAACAGTTAATTCAATTGCATCCACATCTAAATCTTCAAATCTGGAAACAGGGAGATCTTGCTGGTCACTTCGAATTAATTTTAATACTTCATTAACCGCAGATATATTTTTACTTACAACAGCATCCACACCAATTCTACGGACAGCTTTGAAATAATTTGTTGTGGTAATATGAAGGATGACCTGTTTAACTCCATAATGCTTAACCAGTAAACTAGCCAAAATATTAGTTTGCTCATTTTGGGTTGCGGCAATAAAACAATCCGTTTCTTCAATATTTTCTGAATTGAGGAAATCTATATCTAAACCGTTTGCTTGAAGTATAAGAGTATCAGATAATTTTTTACCAAATATTTTGGCTTTTTCATAATTTTGTTCAACAATCCGTACATTATAATCAGACTGAAGTGATTTTGCTAATAATCGTCCAATTTTACCCAGTCCCAAAATCATTATATTCTTCACCTTAAAAGCCGGTTTTCCTGCCATTCTCTGAATTTCAGGGATATCTTTTGCTTTTCCAATAAAATACCCAATATCATCTTTCTTATAGATTGTGTCCTTTGGGGGAATGAAACTTTCGTTTTCACGAATAACCAGAGCAAGCTTATGCGGAATATACGGGTTAGATAATTCTACATTTTTAATGTTTCTACCAATGAGAGGTGAGGAATGGTCTATTTTAATTCCAACCATATTGATTTTACCATTTTTAAACTCTTCCAAATCAATGGCAGAAGTTTGACGAATTAAATTTTCAATATCTCTTTGTGCAGCTTTTTCAGGATAAACTACATAATCAATCCCGAATTGTTCAGGTGTTATTATAGCATTTTCATGAGAATACTCAGTATTTCTCAAACGACATATAATTTTTTTTGCACCCATTTCATAAGCAGATTTAGCTGCAACCAGATTTACCTCATCAATTTTGGTAAGTGCCAACAAATAATCAATTCCCGTCATATCTATCTGCTGCAGTATTCTCTGAGATGCACCATCACCAACAATTCCGCGAACATCCATGGTATTTGTGACTCTTTGACATTTTTCTTCATCAATGTCAATAATTGTTATATCAAACTTTTCTTTGCTTAGAGCTTTTACAAGGTTAAAGCCTACTTCTCCAACACCGATTACTACAATTTTAATATCCATAATAGTGCTAATATTACTTGATTATTTTTCTTTTATCCAACAGGTATAAGGGGAAATTATGTAATATTTTTATTATTTAATGAGAAAAAAACCCGGCTGATCAGCCGGGTTTTAAAAAGGGAGAAACCTACTTTTTAATTATTACTTAAGAAGCGTCATTGTAATGGTTTCTGTATAACCGGGAGCATTCATTTTTAATAAATAACGACCGCTTGCAACTGATTGACCACTATTATTTAAACCATTCCATACAACATTATGATAATTGGGTTCTTGATGTTCTTGAACCAATGTTTTTACCACAGCACCTTTTAAATCATAGATCACCAAAGAAACCATTCCAGCATTAGACAATTCATAGTCTATAGTTGTGGATGGGTTAAACGGATTTGGATAATTCTTTGATAAAGATGTTCTTATTGGAGTGTTGAATGATACCTCGAAAGTTGAAGTGGAAACACTTACTTCTGCCCCACCTTTTCCAGCTAGTGTAACATCAACTAATTCAACCTGACTTAGACCATTAAACATTTCAGCAGGTTGAAAATTGATATCCAAAATGTCAGCAATGTTACCTGTATTTACATCAAGAATCTTTTCACCGTTCATTCCAAACATTAATACTCGTGCTGAACCTTCTTCCTTAACACGGCTATATATATTTATCCCGGCTACTTTAGATTTAATATCATTTTCGGTTAAACTCAACTCTTGCGGATTATATTTTATATCAAATTGGACACCATAAATGTCACTAATTGATTCTACGGTGAGATTGATACTTGATTTTTTCACACTTTGATTGGCTAAGCTTGCTGTTTTTGCTGCAATTTTTGCATCACTAGCAAAAATACTTGACACACCAAAGATTAACGCTAGTATTATATTTCTATTTGTTTTCATCTTTTTACTCCCTTTTTTGATTATAATTAACTTACTAATGATATGAGGATAGAATCAAGACAAATTCTAAGGTCTGAAACTTCTTTCATTACTTGATTTATAGACCACCTCATTCCCGAACCCTATTAATTTTTGCACCCAGTAGATTGAACTTATTTTCAATATTATCATATCCTCTGTCAATATGGTAAATTCTAGATATACTGCTCTTTCCTTCTGCAGCTAATGCTGCAATTATAAGAGATGCGCTGGCACGGATATCCGTTGACATTACTGGAGCACCTTTCAATTTATTAATTCCCTGTATTTCAGCTTTATTGCCTGATAATTGAATTTGAGCACCAAACCGAGTTAGTTCAGCAATATGGGTGAAGCGATCTGTATAAATTTCTTCGGTGATTTTACTCTCTCCATTAGCTATTGCCATTAAAGCCATCCACTGTGCTTGCAGGTCTGTTGGGAACCCAGGATAAATTTCTGTGGTCATATTAACTGGATTGACATAATTCTGTGAAGGGGATATTCTAATTGATTTATCCTGCACATCTAAATTAAATCCTGCTTCGGTTAAATATTTTAAAAGAATATCTAAATGCCCAGGATTTACATTTACCACAGTAATATCACCAAATGTACTTGCGCCGGCAATAAGAAATGTCCCTGCTTCTATTCGATCAGGAATTACAGAATATTCAATATCAGCATTCAATTTCTTCTGGCCATAAATGATTATTTCCTCTGTCCCTATTCCTTGAATATCTGCTCCCATTTTTTCAAGAAAATGACATAGAGCTTCTATCTCAGGCTCTTGAGCTGCATTTTTTATAATAGTAGTTCCTGCTGAGTTAACAGCCGCCATTAAAGCATTACCTGTTGCACCTACACTGCTTCGTTCAAAGTTTATCTGGGCTCCCTTTAATTTACCTTTTGCAATAATCATTCCATCAGAAAGATCAACCTCTGCACCCAATGCTTCCATTGCCTGGAGGTGATAATTTACCGGGCGAGGACCCCATGCACAGCCTCCAGGAAGGGAAACTTCTGCATAATTAAAACGACTTAATAATGGACCTAATACATAAAAGGATGCCCGCATCGTTTTCACCAGTTCATACGGGGCAATTGGTGTATCACATCCAGATGTATCAATATCCATAATATTGTTTTCATAGTGGACCGTGGCTCCAACCATTTCCAACAATCTTTTCATGGTAAATGTATCTCGCAATTGGGGTACATTTTTCAATCGATATTTACCTGAAACAATTATAGTTGCAGCCATAATTGGCAAAACAGCATTTTTTGCCCCGCTAATTTTAACTTTTCCTTTTAAAGGGATTCCCCCTTTAATAATAAATTTATCCATTCGCTTGTAGTAATTCCTCAGCTTGTTTTCGGCTGGATTCAGTTATTTTTCGTCCACTGATTAATGTGGCAATTTCCCCAATTCTATCAGTTTTTGTCAATTTATTGACATTAACAACAATACGTTCACCCTTAATATTTTTACTTACTTTAAAATGAGTGTCTCCCTTGCCAGCAATTTGAGATAAATGCGTAATACATAAAATCTGATGACTTTCAGCTAATTTTTCAAAAGTCTCGCCAATTCTTTCAGCGGTAGCTCCTGAAATTCCGGAATCAATCTCATCAAAAATTAATGTATCTACAATATCTTTTGATTGCAATGCCATTTTAATTGCTAACATTATTCGTGATATTTCACCACCTGATGCTATTTTCGCAACTGGACGTAACTCTTCTCCAATGTTTGTGGAAATAAAAAATTCACACGAATCCATTCCAGTTTCTATAATATTTTCAGGATCAGAGATCAAATTTATTTTAAAAATAGTGTCAGCCATATTTAAATGTTTGAGATTATTCTTTATTGTCTTTTCCAACTTGATAGCAGTAGCTTTACGATATTGAGATATTTTTGTTGAATTTTCTAATAACTCTTTTTTCAGATCTTGAAATTTGTTTTCCAAATTATTAATTTCAGCCTTGCACCCTCCAGATTCAAGCTCAGCCTGGATAATTGAATCTCTATATTCAATCACAGATTCAATACTTCCACCATGTTTTCGTTTTAGCATCTCAATATGTGCAATAATGTCATTTACTTTTTCCAATTCATCAGGACGAACCGATATGTTCTCTTTAATTCTTTGAATATCTAAAACCATATCTTCCAATTCAATTCGATTTTCACCAGTTCTTTTTTGGATAGTGAGAATAGACTCATCGAATTCTGAAACTTTTTCAAGTTCATTTCTTATTTTGTTTAAACTATTTATGACGGCATAATCACCTTCCTCCAACAACATTCCTACAGTTGAAAGAGAGGATTGAATTTCGGATGCCATTGAAAGTCGATTATATTGTTTAACTATTTCTTTTTCAAAATTTATTGAAAGAGGATATTGTGTAAGTTCATTTAATTGAAATTTATATAGTTCACTTTTCTCTCTTAATTTCTGCTGCATTAATAGGAGTTTATGCAGTTTACTTTCGCATTCTTGCACACTCTGAAATGTATTTTTTAACTTAACCAGTATAGAATCATAACTTCCATAAGAGTCCAGATAGTGCAAATGTGTATTTGAATCTAATAAATTCTGATGGTCATGCTGCCCATGCAAATCAGCCAGAAGGCGAGTGGTTTTAAGTAGTTCTTTTTGAGTAACTGGTTCATCGTTAATAAAAGACTTTGACTGTCTATTCTGCCTATATATTCTTCGAATTATGGTATTATTATTATGTTCATTGAAATTTCCCTCAACTACTAATGTATCACTACCCGTACGTAATATTTCCGGGGAGAACTTTCTTCCCATTAAAAGTTGTATTGCTTTTATGATGAGTGATTTTCCAGCGCCAGTTTCACCGGTAATTATATTTAAGCCTTCATTAAATGAGATATTTAATTCATCAATGATAGCTAAATTTTTAATATAGAGGGATGACAGCATTAAAAATATTTTCTCAAATATGCACCGGTTAATCCACCTAAAACATCTGCAACTCCATCCAGGACATCAGGAATACGAGTTGGTGTGAAATGCTGCAAAAGCTCATCAATAACTGGGAAAACTAGCAAAAATAGTATTGCAAATTTCCATTCCGATTTTTTGAGTGGTTTTATTTTTAGAGCATTAATAAGTAAAAACCCCATACCTAAATATTCCATAAAATGTACAATCTTATCGTATCTCCATAATTGTGAAAACCAACTGAGATTATTTCCTGGCTGTGCGGAAAAATACAATACCAAGCCTACATAAGCAAAAAATATCCATGTTCTCCAAGATTTAATGTACATGATTCACTTCATTCAAAGCATAGGGTAGCATAGCAGGTAAATCTGAAGCGATGAGTCCCATGCTACTGATTATTTTATTGAATTGATGCACGCACTCTCCGTGTAAATAAACAGCAAGTAATGATGCCTCATCTAATTGTTCTCCCTGCGCCAACAAGGCTCCTAAAATTCCCGTCAACACATCACCAGTACCAGCTGTTGCCAAGGCAGGCGGGCCGTGATTCATTAAGAAAATATCACCACCTGAATTAACAATAATATTTGTGGCACCCTTTAATATTAACACACGATTTTCTAATTTTGGAATTATACCCCTAACAGCAGAAATAGGATCATTCATAACTTTTCTCAGGTCCAAATTAAATATACGGGAAAATTCAGCATAATGGGGGGTTAATATAGAATCAGGGGGTAATTCACCGATTGTCATTTTATTTTCAATCAAGGGAAGAAATCCTGACGCATCCAATACCAGTGGTTTTTCTAATTTCCGAAGAATTTGTGCCATCCAGTCTCCAGAATTTGCATCTGTTTTTAATCCCGGGCCAAATATAACAGCATCAGCCCAGTCTGTTTCAAGCAATATATCACTTGAATTTTCAGTTGTGAAAGTTCCGGCATCATGTTCTTGAATCGGGATGGTAATTGCTTCTGTAAGTATTGTTTCCAGCACTACATTCAGGCTTTTGGGAATGATAGCTTTTACAATACCAACCCCCGTTTTCATTGCAGCCTGGATTGCAAGTATACAGGCACCAGTATATCCTATTGAACCTGCAATAGTTACCAATTTCCCACGGCTGTATTTATGGGCATTTTCTGAATAAGCTGGTAGCTGCTCACAGATATCTTCATGATCAATTAGTTGTAAAAATGAATGTGGCTCAGATATATCTTTAAACCCTATATCTAAAACGCTAACTTCACCGGAGGCATCTAAACCAACGTTAAAAAAATGCCCTGCTTTGGGGTAACCCATGGTGAGGGTATAAACAGCATTAATATTTGTACCTGCCATTATTCCATTATCGCAGTAAATACCCGATGGAATATCAATTGAAATGATATTGGGGCAATCAATTAAGAGATCAATAATCTTTTTATATTTCCCGTCTATATTTCTTTTTAATCCAATACCAAAAATACCATCTATGTACCAATAGTCAGGATTCAACTCAATTTTGTCATCATGAAAATTAATTGTTTTACTATCAATCGTATATTTTTCAAATATCCAACTTTCCTTTTGTTGTTTATCTAACAAAATTAATTTTGAATTTATTCCATAAAACGATAAATAATAATGACAAATAATAGCGTCTCCCCCATTATTTCCGGGTCCTGCTAATACAATAATATTTTGATTGAAGGGATCATGAATATTTTCTACAACAAATTGAGCGATACTCTTACCAGCATTGTCCATTAGATCTTTTTCAGATAGATAACCAGATGAAATTGTAGATTCATCCAATGCGAATGCTTCATTTTTTAATATAACAGGAATCATTCTAATTCCAATATTGCCGTTGCTGTTGCATATTCTCCTGCATGGGATATAGAGACTATCAATTGTTTATAAATGATTTCATCTTTAACAATTTGTACAACGGGAGTTCCATCTGTGTCATTCTGTATTACAATAGATTTAACGGGAATATGGGGGAATGATTTTGCACTCAATAAAGCTTTTTTTACAGCTTCTTTTGCAGCGAATTTCCCACTATAATGGATGGATGGTGAATTTTTACCATCACAAATATTTTGTTCTAACTTGGTGAAGACATGATTTAAAAAGTGAGTGCCTTTTTCCTTTATCAATTTTTCAATTCTGTTGATTGGAACAATATCTGTCCCTACAAAAATCATACCTGGTTTTCTTTTTTTACTATGGACAATACTTCTTTCACATTTAAAATATCGTAATCTGCTCCGGATTCTTTAGTACCAAAAACATCTCCATATTTAGCAAAAGCAGTTTTCATTCCTAATTTTTTTGCACCGATTACATCCCGCTCAGGCCAATCTCCAACCATGAGTGAATTTTCAGGTGGAATATCCAAAAGTGACGAAATTTTCTCAAAAGGCTCAGGAGAAGGCTTATGCATTCCTGTATCCTGGAAGGTAACAATAGCATCGAAAATATGATGCAGGTTTACAGAACAAATCCGCATCCATGCCTCACGACTGGGAGCATCGGATACCACACCTAATTTCAAACCCCATTTTGAGAGTGTTATCAAAGTACTATTCACATTGGGATATAAAATTAAAGAGGCTTCTTTTGCTTTTCTATACGCCACTATTCCGGACGCTAATATTTTGTAATCAAGTCTACCCAATTCTGTCTGAATAAAATCATCAAATACTTCCTGATATTCCCACCCCTTAGATTCGTAGATTGAAAATATCTTATTACAGGCTGTATCCTTATCCATTTGAAAACCAGCTTCTATCATTCCATGGACAGCAGCTTCCACCGCCTTGGATTTCATATTCATAAAATCCAAAAGAGTATTATCTAAGTCAAATATGACAGCTTTAATCATCTTGTAAAATAATTAAAAAAGGACATTAATAATGTCCTTTTCTTCAGATAATTATTCTCACCGTAATTTAGTATATCATCTGTAAAATTTATCAAAATCCTTTACTCAACATATCAAGTTCAAATTGTGCGGATTTCCTCCAATTCTTATCTTTCTTTGCTTTTTCAAAAGCATCCGTTGCGGCAACTTTATTCCCCAGTGCCTTTTCAGAAATACCCAGCTCAAAATAGGCCGGGGCATAATTTCGCTTAATATTCAAACATTCTTTAGCTGATTTCTTAGCATTTTCATGCTGTTTTTGAATATTATAAACACTTGCCAGGCGATAATGAATTTTATAGGATTTACCATCCAAATTTGTAGACTGAATAAAATTGTTTATAGCTGAATCAATTTCACCCAATTCTTGTTCCACAGTCCCCAAAGCACCGTAGGCTTTGGCATAATTTGAATCAAGCTGTATGGCAGATTTCAGAGCAATCTGAGCATTTTCCAAGTCCCCATTTAAAAGGAGAGTTGTACCCAGAGAGTAGTATGCTTGATGATAATTACCATTTATGGATATTGCCAGGTTGTAATGCTCAATTGCTTTTTCTGATTCACCAGTGCCACGGTAAATATCTCCCAGCATTTTTTCCGATTGTTCCTGATTTGGATCAACTGCAAGATTCTGTTCTAAATATATTTTTGTATTTTCATAATCCTTCATTTTAAAATAGGTTCGGGCAAGTTTGAAATAAGCAGTTGTATAATCGGGAGAATATTGAATTGCATTTTTATAATTTTCTATGGCAGAATCAAATTCCTGGCGACGATATTCTGTGTCACCCGCTTTTGCCATTTCCTGTGCAATTGCTGTGATAGCAAGAGAATATTTATTCTCAAATGGATTTATTTCCTTAGCCTTTTTATAGTTTTTTATAGCCAAATCATATTCTTCATTAACTTTATAGACGCGACCCAAGTTATAAAAGACAATGGCATTGTTAGAAAAGGTTGTGGTTAATTTTTCATAATCAATTATAGCATCATCAATCCTGCCGCTATCATAGGTTTTTCGAGCATTAGTCATGCCATTTTTTAATTCAGATAATTTTTCCTGTTCTAATCGATAGTCCTCATTTTTATTATCTAATTCAATGGCTTTGATAAAATGTTTATTGGCATCATCAAGCTTGTCAAGTTTTACAGCTACTGTTCCACCAATAAAATACAATCCTGCATTTCCATCATATTCTGTAATAGCTGTTTCAAATTTTTCATTTGCTGCCAAATAATCACCATTATCAATTGATGACTGAATTAAAGATATATGATCTTCTGCAGTTCCAAATAAATTGGTGAATCCGATAATTAAAAAGAATAGAATGTAATTTTGCATGTTATTTCTCATTTTATTATAAAAGAATATTTGTGCTGAAGGTGGGACTCGAACCCACACAGAGTTTCCCCCACTGCCCCCTCAAGACAGCGTGTCTACCAGTTCCACCACTTCAGCTATCTAGATTATTCGCCGTCGTTTCCGGTGGGTATTTCTACAGGTACTGCCTTTTCAACTGGCTGCAGGTCAACTGCTGGTGCCGGTACAGTATTTTCTGCTCCTTCATTACGGCTGAGAGTGGGTTTATTACTAAAATCAATGCGAGAGGCAGGATTATCCATCATTCCAATTGTGATTGCCAAGACCATGAAGGCAACGGCCAATCCACTGGTAATTTTAACCAGCAGCTTATCAGCCCCATGTCCACCAAAGGCCGTATTAATTGCTTGTCCACCCATGGCTGTACCCATTCCACCAGTTTTACTGGATTGTAACAGGATAATTCCCATTAACATGAAACAAACTAAGACAAAGATAAAGATTGCTATTCCATATAACATTATTATTTCTCCTTAAAGTTGATTATAAATTGCATAAAACTT